>DQGF01000299.1:4940-13888 GCA_003525045.1 Pseudomonas sp.
CCAACCAACAGAAAGTAGCCTTAGTGACCTTCCCTGAGGCGCGTGAATTGGGGCTGATTGATCGCATCCAGGACCTGCTGGGCGAGCGTCTGGTGTATTTGATAGAAGATGTTCAGCCCAATCCGGATGTCGCCCGGTTGCGCAGCACCTACGAACGCTTCTGGCGTGAGGCTGGCGACTGCCAGACGGTCATCGCGGTGGGAGGCGGCAGCGCCATTGATACCGCCAAGGCGCTGATCGTTGGCACCGAATCCGGCAGCTTTGATGAATTGCTGGCCTTGTTGGCGACAGGCAAGCCATTTGTCCCGGCGCGCAGCAAGGTGCTGATCGCGGCGCCGACCACCGCCGGGACGGGCAGCGAAGTCACCCCGTGGGCTACCATCTGGGACACTGTCAGTCAGAAGAAATATTCGCTGCACCTGGACTGCACCTGGCCCAAAGTCGCCATCATCGACCCTGAACTGATGCTTACCCTGCCTGCCCGGGTGACCGTCTCGACAGGGCTGGATGCGCTGTCTCATGCACTGGAGTCGATCTGGAACGTCAATGCCAATCCCATCTCGGACAATTTCGCGATTTCGGCCATCGAGGACATTCTCGACTGCCTGCCGAAGCTTCATCGTGACCTGTCCAGCATTGAACTGCGTTCGCGGATGGCATTGGCGGCACTCAATGCTGGAATGGCCTTCTCCAACACCAAGACGGCGCTGGCTCACTCCATCTCCTATGAAATGACCCTGCGCCATGGGTTACCCCATGGCATTGCCTGCTCGTTCACCCTGCCGTTGGTCCTGGGCCTGGCCTGGGGGCGCGATGAATCGCGCGACCGCGTCTTGCAACGGCTATTCGGCAATGACCTGGTCAAAGCCCAGGCCCGTCTGCGCGACTTCCTCCATAGCCTTGAAGTGAAGACCGAATTCGCCGACTACGGCGTGTCAGCGAAGGAAGCCGAGGAGATGGTCGAGTACGCCATGCAGGGCGCACGAGGCAAGAATTTCATCGGCTCGCGGGCCGCCTAGGAACACACCCCAACATCGCCTGCCGCTCGACCCCCTCTACTTTTTAATCGGAGATTCACCATGCAATACAAACAACCTACCCAACTCAAAGCAGTGGTCCTGGACTGGGCAGGAACGGTCGTCGACTTCGGTTCCTTTGCACCCACCCAGATCTTTGTCGAGGCGTTCGCGGAGTTCGGTGTCGCCGTCTCCCTGGAAGAGGCTCGTGGCCCCATGGGCATGGGTAAGTGGGACCACATCCGCACCCTGTGCAACCAGCCGCAGATTGCCGAACGCTACCGTGCCGTCTTCGACCGTTTGCCGACCGATGAAGACGTTACCGCCCTTTACGAGCGCTTCATGCCGCTGCAGATCGAGAAGATCGCCTTGCACTCGGCACTGATCCCTGGTGCTCTCGAAGCCATTGCCGACCTGCGTGGCAAGGGCCTGAAGATCGGCTCCTGCTCCGGTTACCCGGCGGTGGTGATGGAAAAAGTGGTAGAGCTGGCTCGTCAGAATGGTTACGTCGCCGACCACGTGGTAGCCACCGACGAAGTGCCCAATGGCCGCCCGCACCCAGCCCAGGCCCTGGCCAATGTCATCGCCTTGGGGATCGACGACGTGGCTGCCTGCGTGAAGGTCGATGACACCTGGCCAGGTATCCTTGAGGGTCGCAGCGCTGGCATGTGGACGGTCGCGCTGACCTGCTCCGGTAACGCCCTGGGCCTGACGTTTGAGCAATACAAGAACCTGTCGCAGGACCAACTGACTCAAGAGCGCGTACGCATTGCTCGGTTGTTCGAAGGCTCGCGCCCACACTACCTGATCGACACCATCAGCGACCTGCCGGCAGTGGTCGACGACATCAACCAGAGACTGGCTCGAGGTGAGGTACCGCAGGCCTGCTGAACAGTGTTTTGAGCCGTCGCATGCAGAGGGCCAGATGTGTCATCAAGCAAAACTCCCGGCTTGCTGACACATCAGGGTCGACGGCAGTAGCCACTGCATCGCTACCAGAACACCGCGCAATCTTCGACGCGATATCGACTGCCGATTCCGCTCTGGCCAGCGTCTGTCATTAAGGGCCCCAATCGACCCGATTATTCAGTGAATCTACAAAACCGTGGAAAGCATTTTTCCACCAATACTTTTTGCTGAGGAAATCAGAAGCTGGATTCAATAGATCGAGCAAAACAGTCAGGGAAGGGGCAGGCCAGGGCCAGCTGCCCTTTTTAAGCCCCCAAACCTAGGCACAGATGCTCTTTTTCGAAGTGTTCCTATCCAAGCGGCTTATGATTAAAGATTGAAAAGGGCCGTACCCGAGGCTAGGCACTCTCACCGTTCCAGCAGGCTGTTAAAACAATGGAATCGTATAATTGACAATAATACGGTTTTGGTCGACGCTCCGGTTCAGATCGCTGCGATAAGTACCATTTCGCCATCTGACACCAAGGTTCTTTAGCCGACCGCTTTGAATAACATAGGCGATATCGGTGTCACGCTCCCATTCGCTGCCTTCGACATTTTTCAACTGAATGCCGTTGCCCTTTATATAACGGGTCATAATCGACAATCCAGGAATGCCGAGCGCAGCGAAGTCAAAGTCGTAGCGCAACTGCCAGGACTTTTCTTCAGGGTTGGCAAAGTCTGGACCGATGAGTACATAGTTGATGAGGAAAGCATCGGTGCCGTTGAGGTAAGGAAAACCGGTATTGCCTCGCATTTCCTGATATCCAACCCCGAAGCCATGCCCTTTGAGGCTGTAGGTAAACATGGCGCCAAAGGCTTGGTTATCGATGTTCGAGTGCCCTTCGTTCGTTGAGCGAGCATAACGGATATCGCTTTTGAATGACTGGCCTGCGGCAATAGGTAGACGGTGGACCAAACTGAGAATCTGCTGATTGTAGTTTTTCTTTAAGTTCCCGTAGTTGTAAGAAACATCCAGATTTTTACTCAGTTGGTAAGTGCCACCAGCATAACGAAATTCGTCACTTAGTTGGGTGCCTGTACTTCCCCGGGCAACGGGTATGAAGTCATCGCCGCCTGCGGAGTTACGAATAGTGTTTTGCGTCAGCCGTCCCGCATTCAGTGTCAGCCCTTTGATTTCTCTGGAGGTCAGGTCAACCCCTTCGAAGGTTTGCGGCAGTAACCGCGAGTCAGTGGAAAGAACCGTTGGCAGAGTCGGACTAAGGGTACCTACACGAAGCGTGGTGGCTGAGATACGGGCTTTGCCGGTAACGCCTGCGCGACTGTAATCATCAGGCACGCCGCGTTCACCGATCGGCAACAAGCCAGTGCCGCCGCGTTTGACACTGGAGTCCAGCTTTAACCCTAGCAACCCCGACGCGTCGAAGCCAAAACCGACCGGCCCTTCAGTGAAGCCGGATTGGTAGTTGAGCATAAATCCTTGCGCCCATTCTTGAGCGCGAGACTGTGCAGCGCTTGGTTGGCGGTTATCACTGCTCATGAAAAAATTGCGAAGTTGTAGGTTGGCCTTACTGTCAGAGACGAAGTCAGCGCAGGCAACCTGCGGCATGATAGCGAGCGCCGCACAGACAACAGGGTACAACGATAGGAGATTTACATTCCTACACATGATTTTTTTCTCGGCGTTGTTGTTTTTATTCTTTGCGTCTACGTAGCACATGCGAAATCCGCACTGTCAGGCGCCGTTATCTTTTTGAAGCGGACCGCAAAGTGTTAAGACTTGCCGATGATCGCCATGCGACGCCCGACGAAGTAGATGCATACGGCCGATACCAGGAAGAGCAAGGAAACCAAGCCAAGACCAGTAGAAAGGCTATCAGTCTTAGTTTGAATGTTGCCAATTGCCATAGGGGCTAGCCAGCCGCCGAACAGCGCTCCAAACGAGGCTACCAAGGCGATGGCTGCGGGTCGGATCTTGGCCGAAAGGAAGGTTTGCGGAATAGACCAGAAGATCGCCAGTGAAGAGTAGACGCCAATGTTGGCAACCATGAAGCCGAGTAATGTAACAACCAAGTTGTTTGAAAAAGCCACTATACAATAGCCTGTCGCCGCGATCAGAGTGCCGCCGATAGCGTGTTTAATACGCTCATTTTTCAGGTCCGAGCGGCGGCAGAGTAATGTCATGCCGATCACTCCTGCCAGAGGCGGCAGTGCAGCTAGAATACCAATCATATTCAGCGGCACGTCATGACGGTGCAGAATTTGTGGCAGCCAAGCACCCAGACAGGCGTTTCCACAGAAAATACCGATATAACCTAGCGCAAGTAGCCAGAATATACGGGTTTTGAGCAAGTCTTTTATGCCATCCGTATGGCCGCTGGGGTTGCCCTTTTTCTCACTCTCGATCTGGTTCTGCAGCCAGTTACGTTCACGTTCCGACAGCCACTTGGCTTGGCGAGGATGGTCTGTCAGGTAATAGATACCGAATAATCCTAACGCCAATGCCGGTAATCCCTCCAGCACGAACAGCCATTTCCAGCCGGGAATCCCCAACGTACCATCAAGCTGCATGATTAGGCCGGAGATCAATGACGCCAAAACATAGGCACAGGGGATAGCATACGTAAATCTGGCGTTGTAGCGCGCGCGATAGTGTTGTGGGATCCAATAGCTTAAGTAGAGAAATACGCCTGGGGTTAGACCAGCTTCGGCAATGCCCAGCAACGCACGCACTAAGTAGAAGCTATAAGGTCCGGTAACAAATGCCATGGAAATGGTAACGACTCCGAATGCCAGAGCGATACGGGTCAGAGTTTTACGTGCGCCAAAACGGGCAAGGGCCAGGTTACTAGGTAATTCGAATAGGGCATAACCCAGGAAAAGTACGCCTAGGCCGATGCTGTACATCTGGGGTGTCAGACCCAGGTCTCGGTTCATGGAAAACGACGCGAATCCCAAATTGCCCCGGTCCAATACAGAGATGACGTACAACGCGATCAAATACCACATGACGCGCCGTCCGACCTTGCGCACGATGACGTCTCCTTCGACGGTCATTGCCGGGCTTGTCACTGTGCCAGGTGCCGTGTCGAGAGCGGGGTTGGGTGACGTATTCTGCATGCTATCTCCTCTCCAGTTCCCCCTGCCGATGTCAGTTACGCATCGTGCTTCAGGCCCGGAATTATTGTTGTAAGGACTATCCGCTAATCACTGAACCTGCCCTTGGGCGCCTGCAGCGTAGAGGGCCCGATCTTAGCATCGGTTTTTTGATAGAATCAACTGGTAGAACCAAATTGGACCCACAATAAATATTTCCTCTCCTTATGCCTTACATCTCTCTCGAACATTTTTGACGTCAAGACTTCCATTCCGCTTGTGATTTCGCTGGTTTTTTTGCTCTGAAATCCGACCAAAACGTAAATAAAAAACGCAACCTGTTGACGAGATATTTCGTTCTCCTATAAATTGGCCACACCAATTTGGTAGTACCAATTATAAAAAGGAGAGGCCTCATGCTTGCTCGTGAAGACAATGAGATGCTGGTTCGTGTCGGCCCAAACACACCAACGGGGCAATTCATGCGCCTGTACTGGATTCCGTTCCTGCCATCGTCGGACCTGATCCTTGATGGGCAACCGCAACGTGTGCGCCTGCTAGGTGAGGACTTGTTGGCATTTCGCGACAGCGAAAACAGAATCGGCTTGGTCGATCATGTATGCCCACACCGTGGGGCACCGCTGATCTTTGGGCGCAATGAAAATTGTGGCCTACGTTGCGTTTATCACGGTTGGCAGTTCGGCGTGGATGGCAAGGTGCTCGACACCCCTGCAGAGCCCGAGCATAGCCGCCTGAAGGATAAGGTTCGGATCAAAAGTTATCCTTGCCAGGAGCGCAACGGCATTGTTTGGACCTATATGGGCGACGCCGAGGAACTGCCGCCATTGCCCAATGTGGAGTGGAACTTGGTGCCGGCGCAGAATGTGCACGTCAGTTTCCGGGTGCAGGAATGCAACTGGTTGCAAGCTGTCGAGGGCGAACTTGACTCGGCACACGCGGCGATTCTGCATGGCCGCATTGACTCTCAAGGCGCAATCAGTGACTGGGTGGCGAAAAAAGACCTGCGGCCCGTGTTCGAATGTCAGCGTCAGGAGTTTGGAATCAGCATTGCGTCACGCCGCATTCTCAACGAAGACACCCATTACTGGCGAGTCAACCAGTTCCTGTTTCCGTTTTATACCTTGGTACCGCCACAATCGCAGTACCCGGAGCTGAGTGGTCATGCGTGGGTGCCAATTGATGATGAAAACACCTTATGCATCATGTTTTCCTATCATCCTGCGCAACCGCTTTATGAAAAAACACGACGCTTGTTCGAAAATGGCCACAACGGTCGGGAAACTGGTCATGCCAGTGCCAATGCCTACCAGCCGCGCCCGATCAGCCAGCCTTACGCCAAGTACTGGACGAAGTTTAATCTGGAATCGGGTTTCCAGTTCAGCCAGGAAGCGCAGACCACAACCTGGTTTTCAGGATTACCAGGGCTCTGGGTACAAGATGCCGCTTGCCAGTCTGGAGTCGCGCCCATTTATGACCGCAGTCGCGAAAACCTGGGAATCAGCGATACCGGCATCGCCATGACCCGGCGTTTGCTGCTGGAAAACGTGAAAAATCTGACGTCCGGCAAATCCAAACCCACACGCTTCGACGACCCTGACCTATGGATGGTACGTGCGGTGTCGCTGACCCTACCCAACACACAGACCTGGCAAGACAGCGGGGTTGAGCCCATGACGGCACGACTCGGTGCTGACTTTGGCTATGTGCTTTAAGCGAGGAGGCCGATGTGTCGTTGTCTCACTCGCTATCGCTAGAAGTCGTGCTGGTCCAGGCTCGCCTGGAAGCTCAGGGAATTGTTTCGTATGAATTACGCGCGCCAGGTAATGAGGCGCTACCCGCTTTTACCGCTGGCGCGCACATCGATCTTTACTTGCCTGACGGCATGACCCGCAGCTACTCGCTGGCAAATGATCCGGGCGAGCGCCAGCGCTATGTCATCGCGGTGCAACTGGCAGAACAAGGACGTGGCGGCTCGGCCTGGTTGCACAGTACGTCACGTATTGGTGAACGGCTGCGCATCAGCCTGCCGCGCAATGATTTTGAGTTGGTTCAAGACCCGGGGCTCGCCGTATTTATTTGCGGCGGTATCGGCATTACCCCGGCGCTGTCGATGATCCATCTTCGGGTGCGTCAAGGCCTGCCTTGGCGCCTGCTCTATGCTGTGCGCTCGCATGAACGCTGTGCGTTTGTCGAGGAGTTACTCGATCTGGAGCAACGCCAAGGACTGGGACAGGTTCAGTTCTTCCGCAGCGATGACGATGAACGATTGGACATGCAACGGGTAATCACCACTACGCCAGCTGATGCCCACCTATATTGCTGCGGTCCGCAACGGATGATCAATGAGTTCATCGCGGCAACCTCCAGCCGCCCGCCAACCCTTGTGCATTACGAACGGTTTGCCGCTGCGAGCGAAGCGGCCACTGGTGGGGGCTTTGAGGTGGTGCTGCAACGTAGCGGTACCCGGATTTCAGTCGAAGCGGGCAAAAGCATCCTGGATGCGCTGCTTGAAAATGGCGTCGACGTTCAATACGCCTGCTCCAACGGCGTATGCGGAACTTGTCGCACCGGCGTGCTAGAGGGGGTGCCCGATCACCGCGACGACTACCTCACCGATGACGAGAAGCGCGGCAATACCGCGGTAATGGTGTGCTGCTCGGGCGCACTTAGCCCACGGCTAGTGCTCGATCTCTGATTTTCGACTCTACTTTACGCTCCGTTGCAAAACGGGCGAGCCTGTGCGAGGAACAACCATGCTATCGCAGCTTGATAAACATTTCCCGGAGCATGCCCCACGGCCTGAGGCCGCTCCCAAAGCGCTGGACGGGATTCGGATCGTCGATTTCACTCATTTTGTAGCCGGCCCATTCGCAACCATGATGCTCGCTGACATGGGCGCAGATGTGATCAAGATCGAAGCGCCGGGTCGCGGCGATGAGTTCCGTTATTACCCGCCGGCACACCCGGACGAGGAGAGTCTCGGCGCGCCCTATCTATGGGCCAACCGCAACAAGCGCAGCATCGCCCTGGATTTGAAATCCGCGGAAGGTCAGCGCGTTGCCCTCGAATTGATCGCCACCGCCGATATCGTCACAGAGAATTTTTCCACAGGGGTAATGGAACGTCTGGGTCTGGGTTATGAGACCTGCCGTCAATTGAACCCCAAACTGATCTATTGCTCGGTGTCGGCTTATGGCCGCGAGGGCGCTTTCGCCGACCGACTCGGGTTTGATCCGATTGCCCAGGCGGAGAGCGGATTTGTTTCCATGAACGGCTATGCCGATCGGCAAGGGGTGCGGGCGTTGTCGCCAGTGATGGACATCAGCACGGCGATGATGACCAGCAATGCGATTCTGGCAGCTTTGGTTGCCCGCGAACGCTCAGGTATTGGCCAGGCAGTCGAGGTTTGCCTGTTCGACAACGCGGTATTGATGACTGGTTACGCCACTGCGCAGTACTTGTTCACCGGCGACATCCCCCAACGCAACGGCAATACCAGCCCGGACACCTGCCCCTCGGGGGTCTTCCAAGCGTCGGACAAGGCCTTTTATATCAATTGCGGCAACAACAAAATTTTTTATCGCCTGGCCGAACAGGTGCTGGACATGCCTGAGCTGGCAGTAGACCCGACATTCCGCGATCGTAACGGGCGAATTGCGCAGCGCGAAGAGCTGTTCCAGCTGCTCGATGTGGCCTTCGCTAGAAAACCTTGGGTGTATTGGCAACAGCGGATGCGCGCGGCGTCGATTCCCTGTGGGGAACTACGCACGATCGAAGAAACGCTGCATTCAGACGAAGTTCGCGAGCGCGGACTGGTCAGCCGCATTTGGCATCCGCAATTGGGTTGGCTGCCAAACATCGCCCTGCCCATCACCTTCAGTGAGACGCCACTTGCCAACCCAACCC
>DQGF01000299.1:14169-15073 GCA_003525045.1 Pseudomonas sp.
ACGCCACTTGCCAACCCAACCGCTGCGCCGCTGGTCGGTCAACACAGCCAGCAAGTGCTGCTCGATGTTTTGGGTTACTCCAACGCCGCGGTTCAGGACCTGCTGCGTAAGGGCGTGCTGTATGAGCCGTCCTCGGTAGAAGCGTCAGCTGAAACAATGGTCCCGCAGCCATGAGTGGGCATTCGTTGCGTGGCCGCGTTGCTGTCGTCGGTCTCGGTGAAAGCACCTATTACAAGGTCGGACAGTCGCCGGATTCAGAGTTCAAGCTGACCCTTAAGGCAATCCTGGCCGCCTGTCGGGATGCAAACATCGACCCACGCAGCGTGGACGGGTTCTCCTCGTTCGGAAATGACCGCAGCGATCCGTCCAGAATTGCTGCGGCCCTAGGTTTGCGACAGCTGCGTTCGACCCAAATGCAGTGGGGTGGTGGCGGCGGTGGTTGTGCTGCTGCGGTGGCAAACGGTGCGGCAGCAATCATGGCCGGCCTGGCTGAGACTGTGGTGGTATTTCGCGGCCTCGCGCAAGGCCAGCACGGTCGTTTTGGCCAGAGCGCGCCCGTACAGGTTGTCGAGGGAGAGATGGCGTATCAGATGCCCTATGGCGTGCTGTCGCCTCCGCAAAAATTTGCGCTAAGGGTCAGACGCTTCATGCACGAGCATGGGGTCCAACCGCAGGCGCTACGAGCAATTGCCATGGCTTCCTATCACCATGCGCAAGCCAATCCTCGTGCGGTGATGTACGGCAAGCCGCTGACCGAGGAGAAATATGACGCCTCGCGCTGGGTGGTCGAACCATTTCGGTTGTACGACTGCTGTATGGAAAATGATGGGGCTGCGGCAATTATCCTGGTGTCGGCGCACCGCGCCAAAGAATTTCCAAACACGCCCGTGTACTTGATGGGCGG
>DQGF01000299.1:15369-25393 GCA_003525045.1 Pseudomonas sp.
CGTGTACTTGATGGGCGGCGTCAGCGGCAGCGATTATCGGGCAGGCGCGCCAGCGCATAATGCGCCCGATTATGCGAGTGCGGGTTTCAGTAGGATGGCCAAGGATCTGTTCAAAATGGCCGGTTTGACCCCATCGGATGTCGGCAGCGTGCAAAGCTACGAAAACTTTACCGGCGCAGTGGCGATGGCGTTGTCTGAACACGGATTTTTCGCCCCTGAGCAAGCCAACGACTTTCTCAAGCTCGAAAACTTGACCGCCGCCGACGGTCGTCTGCCACTCAACACCAGCGGCGGCAACATGGGCGAGTGTTACGTTCAGGGTTTCGAACTGGTGCTCGAAGCCGCGCGTCAAGTTCGGGGGACATCAACCAGCCAGGCACAACGCAATGATGTCGCGCTGGTAATTGGTGGTCCGATGGTTTCACCGACAAGTAGCCTGCTGTTGGGCTCGGAGGCCACTTTATGAACGACGAAAACGGCGATACGTATTTGCCTTTTGGCCTCCCCTCGCCAGTGCCGGAACAAGACGGTCTTTCCAGCCCGTTCTGGGAAGGCCTGCGTCAATCTCGACTGCTGATTCAACGGTGTAATCACTGCAACACCTGGCAGCACCCGGCGGAATGGATCTGTCATGCCTGCCATGCATTTGAGCTTTCATGGGAGGAAGTCGAGCCGCATGGCGTTATCTACAGTTGGGCAAGAGTCTGGCACCCGGCGCACCCTGTAATAGTGGGCGCCACACCTTATCTCGTGGCGCTGGTGGAATTACCGCAAGCGTGCAACGTGCGCCTAGTGGGTAATTTGTTGGGGCCTGCGACGCAGCCGGTAATCATCGGTAGCACCGTTCAGGGTGTTTTTGAATGCCATGCTGATGCCCAAACACCTTACGGACTCTTGCAATGGAGCGCTGCGAAATGAGCGATGCTAAACCTCAGGGCCCTTTGGCCGGGATTCGGGTAGTCGAGTTTGCCGGTTTAGGCCCGGCACCGTTCGCCTGCATGCTGTTGTCGGACCTGGGAGCAGATGTGGTCACCATCTGTCGCCCTGAAACGCGCTTGAACGATGCCTCGAATATCACCGGTCGTGGTCGACGCTCGGTGGCCGGCAATATCAAGGATAGCCACGTCCGCGACCAAGTGTTGAGCTTACTGGCCCACGCTGACGTATTGGTGGAGGGGTTTCGGCCAGGCGTCATGGAGCGTCTGGGATTGGGTCCCGAAGCGTTAGCACAACTGAACCCCGGACTGATCTATGGTCGGGTCACCGGCTGGGGTCAAGAGGGGCCGCTGGCGCAAACGGCAGGTCATGACATCAATTACATCGCACTTTCCGGTGCATTGCATGCGATGGGTCCGGCCAATGGCGCACCAGTGGTGCCGCTCAATTTATTGGGAGATTACGCCGGCGGCAGCCTGTACCTGGTCTGCGGGATTCTCGCGGCGCTACATGAACGGCAGTCATCGGGCTTGGGGCAAACAATCGACGCGGCGATCACCGACGGCACCTTTTCACTACTAAGCACCTTCCGTGCGCACTTGTTGCGTGGTCAGGCGGTTGAACGCAGGGGCAGTAATCTGCTGGACGGAGGCGCACCTTTTTATGGGGTTTATGCCACTGCCGATCGCAAACACATCGCGATTGGAGCAATCGAGCCGCAGTTTTTTGCTTTGCTATGCGAGCAACTTGGCGTCAGCCAAGATCTGCGCGAGGCGCAGTATGACCGTCATCGTTGGCCCTTGCTGCACGCTGAATTCAGCACTCTATTTGCTCGCGAGAGCCAGAGTCAGTGGTGTGAGCTGTTGCAGGGGACCGATTGCTGTTTCGCCCCCGTGTTGCCATTGAGCGAAGCCATGAATCATCCGCACAATATTGCCCGCAAAGCATTTGTGGATGTTGAAGGCACGATGCACCCGGCACCGGCGCCGCGCTTTTCGCGCACTCCCGCCACCATTCAGTCACCCTCGCCTGAGGTATTCACGCCGCTGGAGGAGGTTCTGAAACATTGGATTTGATGCATTCAGCTCTAACGTCCGCCGTTTATAGCGTGTATCACACCTTGAGCGGCTATGCGCTGGAGCGGTACACTTCGATGCACTGCTCCCTCAAAAAAGACGAAATTTCTCGATGGTTCAACCCTCCCCCAATACTCGCGAAAATAGCTTCCGATCCGAGCTGATCGGAAAGATGTTGGCTTTTTTCAAGGAGCGGCAGTACGAGAACGGCGAACGGTTACCTTCCGAACGTGCATTGGCCGAACGATTTGGCGTGGGTCGCAACGCATTGCGCGAAGCACTTTCAACGTTGAACGCACTCCGGGTGATAGAGGCTCGACCTAACTCGGGCATTTATCTGCGGCGGATGTCTACTGACAGCAGCTTCGAAACCATCGTCCTGCTGGCTGAAATGGGTGAGCCGCCCTCCCAGAAAGAAGTGCAGGAAACCCTGGAGGTGCGCTGGCCTTTGGAAATGCGCGCAGTTCAATTAGCCTGTGAACGGCGCACTGAAGCTGATCTGGACAGTATGGCCTCAGTGATCACTGCAACGGATGCGGTACTGGCCGTTGGAGGCAATATTTATGCTCTGGACACCGCATTCCACATCGCGCTTATCAAGTGTACCCACAACGACGTCATGGTTCGGTTGTTGAACTCGTTTTACCGACTATCAGAGGGGCGGCGCCATGCACTGTTTGCCGATCCCAAACGTGGTGCAGAGACAGCCCATCAACATGAACGTATTTACGAAGCCATAAGAAAACGAGACTCGAACGCAGTAACTCAGTTGATGGAAGCGCACATCCATCGTGCGTCGATCTATTGGAGCGAAATTCTCGGAGAAGCAAAATCAACGGATCCTCTGCCGTCTACGAGACCAAGCGGACCCATATAAATAGGCGATAACTGAGCCACGATCCAATGCTGCGCATAGTCGCCGAACAAGCGTTTGCCGCGTCCAAGCACGACGGGGAAGATCATAAGCCGAAGCTCGTCACCAACCCTGCTGGCGCACCATCTCGCCGCTGCTATGCGTCAATAGGGTCATAGGTGCGACGCCCCAACATTAATTCGAGCGGCTGCGAGAACAGGTCCTGTATGGATTGGAACGAATAATCGAACGAGACTCCGCGTAATCGACAATGCGATGCCCGATGACGCCATTCACTATTAGGCAACATACCAAGTCGCGAGCGCGCGCATTGGTGACCGTTACGCGGCTCGCCATTATTATATGCCACTGTCCGCTCCTGGCCGATAGTTGCCTATATTCAAGGTGAGCCGTCGATCCATTTGCACGCATCGCCTGCACCGATTTTTTGATCGCCTATTGCTCCAGCCAGGCAGGGTGGAGCTGTGGAAATCGCTCTTGCAACCACTCAAGAAAGACTTGTACTTGCGGCGCCAGATGCGTCCGGCTTGGGTACAGCACCGTGACGGGGCGAGGGTGAGGGCGATAGGGCTTTAGAATCTCCACCAGGGCACCGCTACTCAGAAATTGGCCTACTGCAATTCCCGGCGCCTGAATGATTCCGAAGCCTGCCACACCACATTGGACATAGGCGTTTGACTCCGTAACGGTGATTCCTGTGTTGCTGATATAGGCCCTGTCCTGACCCTCAACGGAGAAATGCCACGGTAGTGTCCTGTTGCTTTGTCCGGACAGGAAGTTGACGCCTCGATGTGACACCAGATCTTCCAGCGTTTTGGGTTCGCTGTGCTCGTGCAGATAGTTGGGGGCGGCGCATGTCACCATTGTCGCCATTCCAACCGGGCGCGCAATCAAGGTTGAGTCCGGCAGCTCGCCAATGCGCAGAGCGCAATCAATGCCTTCACCCACCAAATCAACTGTTCTGTCGGTCACTCCAAGCACCAGGTTGATTCGTGGGAAAGCTGTGGTGAACTCTTTCAGACCGTCCATGAATTGAACTTGAGCGAAGGCAGTCGGTATATCGATACGAAGCCTTCCCTCAAGCGTTGCTCCAGATCGATCGAACATGGAGGTTGCGGCAGAGATGCTTCCGAGAATGTCCTGCACTCGTTCGTAGAAACGTTCGCCCTCCGCGGTCAGAGTCACCTTGCGTGTGGTGCGCTGGAACAGGCGCACACCTAATGACGACTCCAGCTCCTGGATGTAACGGGTGACCTGAGGACGGCCAATGTCCAGCGACTCGGCGGCTTTGGTGAAGCTTCCAAGTTCGGCGAGCCGGGCGAATAGTCGCATCGACTGAAGCAGTTCCATGACTTCTCCTGTGAAACCTTCGTTGTTTGATCTGACTCAAACCGCGATTGTTGCCTGCGGATAGAACAATTATGTCCTTTTTTACGCATTTATTGCGCGCTGCTAACAGCGAAAGATGTGCTCAGGGCACTGGCGACCTCTGGCCATGCCACCACTGACAATGTTTTGGAGCATCGCAATGAAGGCTTGGTTACTGAAAGATTTCGGACTCGACAATCTGGAGCTGGGTGAAGTACCCACCCCTGAGCCAAAAGCAGGAGAGCTACTGGTAAAAGTCGGAGCCGTCTCGCTCAACTTTCGCGACAAGGCCATCGTCGATGGCATCTACGAGCCTCACAAGGTGCCGAAACCCCTGATCCCGGTCAGCGACGCAGCCGGTGCCGTGGTTGCGGTCGGCGATGGTGTGACGCGCTTTAAAGTGGGTGATCGGGTCAATTCGCACCTGTATTCCCGGTGGCTGGACGGGGAGCCAGGGCCGCACGAACCTGATTATTGCTTCGGCTCTCCGCTGCCCGGCGGGCTGGCTGAGTACATGATCATCCATGAGGACAGCGCAGTGCGCGCGCCGGACAATATGAGCGATGAGGAGGCGGCCACATTGCCCATTGCCGCGCTCACGGCCTGGTACTCGCTCGTCGATTTCGGGCAGATCCAACCTGGGCAAACCGTGCTGGTTCAGGGCACCGGCGGCGTGTCCATTTTCGCTGTGCAGATCGCGACGGCGCTTGGCGCGAAGGTCATCGCCACCTCAAGTAGCGACCAGAACCTGCAAACCGTGAAGGACCTTGGTGCCGTGGCGGGGATCAATTACCGGAGCACGCCCAACTGGGAAGAAGAAGTGCTGAAGCTGACCCAGGGCAAAGGCGTTGACCTGCTGCTCGATGTGGCAGGCGGAAGCGGCATCAACCAGTCCGTCGCGGCCACCAAGGCAGCCGGTCGTATTGCGCAGATTGGGTTTTTGACGGGTCAGACCGTCCAACTCAATCTGATGCCACTCATCTTTCGCCAGACGACCATTCGCGGTATCGCCGTCGCTGCGCGTTCGTCGTTCGACCGAATGAACGCGTTCTTGAACGAGCATGAAATTCGACCTGTCATCGATCAGGTCTACCCGTTCGAAAAGGCCCGTGAAGCCTACGAGCATCTCGCCAAGGGGGCGTTTGGGAAAGTGGTCATCAAGATCGCTTGATGATTTGAACGGCGGTCGCAACGGCGCCTTTTTCATCGCGCAGGCGTCGTGATACTCCAATCATGACTGTCTGCTTATGGCCCAGGGGTTGCAGCGCTTCAAGCTCAGCTTCGATGGCGGCGATATTGGTGTCGATAAAGTCGTCGAGCAAGCTGGCTTGATCCGGAGGTTGCGGCATTCACTTCGCGTTACTCAGGCGCCAGATCGCCGTACCAGTAAGCGGCAGTGACGCCGCCATCCATCAGGAAATCGCTGCCGGTAATGAAGGTGCCCTCAGGGCCCATGAGCAATGCGCCGAGGGCACCCACCTCATCTGGCGTACCGCCGCGTCCTGCCGCACATAGGTCGATCATGCGCCGGTAGCCTTCGCCCCGTGGGCCGTTCAATTCGTCCCGCGCCAGCGGGGTAAAAATGATGCCTGGGCTGATCGTATTGACTCGCGCACCGCGTTTGCCCCAGCGCACCGCTTCTGCCATCTCCTTCTTCAAAGCCCGCGAGACTCCGTACTACCCGAGTCAGGCGAGGGACCACTTTTTTGCAGACGAATCTTTGGGGCTCGCGATCAATTGTTTCTTGAGCCTCTATTTCCAGACTTCCAGCGTGATCGAACAAAAGTTGTTCCAATAGAAGCCGCTTATATCATTGGCAAATGCACTCAGTTTCCCGCTCGTAGGAGCAATCCACCCGCTGCTCCAGCGAGAGCCATCGCCTATTGCGAATAAGGAATTTGGAGATTCGTTGATTGCCCCAATCAGCATGAACCAGCGCGCGTCACCGGTAGCACAACGTAAATAATGCTTGGCCTGATTCAAATATTTTCGGTCATAGCCATTGGCGTCACTGGGAATCCAGGCATCCCACCATCTACCGCTGGCTCTGAAAAAATAGCGGCCCCCTTGCTCCAGAATGACGTCAGTCTTCCCCCACTTATCGCGTGACGAGATGTCTTGACGATTAAGCAGCTGCGACGCACCCGATGGTGGCAAGAGGGCAAGATCGTTCACGATAACTCCGATCAACTGAATGGATTCAACTTGCCAAAAAAATCACCAGTTTCATCCAGCCATCCAAGTGTTTTCATATCACTGGTCAGTGTGGCGGGCGGTTTGGAAATGAGTGAGTCCAGCCTGATCAGTCGCTCAAAGTCGACCTGCACAGGGCCTTGCCGAAGGGTCGCGCCGTCGCTGTGATAAAACGGTACTTTGGCCAACTGCATGATGTTGATCACTTCCTGCGCAATGAGGCCATAGGTAATCGTCGTGGGGTGAATGCCATCCAGACTGAACAAGCCTCCTTGCAGGCGGCCCTGCGGGTCTGACGAGAAAAATTTCGAGTCAGGTTTTGGATTCAGGGCCTTGAGCGCTGCCGGTAGTTCGTATTCCGTCCACCATCCGGGGCGAGCGGCGATATCGTTTATATAACGCCGAGCCGCGACTCTATCCATGACGCCCGCAATGTCCAACACATACCAGTCTTTACCGGCTGACCGCTGTTGTTCGACGACACTCGCTATTAGCTCATTGTATTGATCGATAGCACTGTCGATCGCGCGTGCCTGATTCTCGGTTATGTTGGGATCTGATGCGGCGTTGAACTGCGTATCGCTAATCCATGGGCGGGTATAAAACGGGAAGTATCGCGAGCTGGGTTGAACCTTCTGTGCAACCCCACGGGCTACAGGAGCGATCGTCACATGAGGGACGTTAATTAGAATGACATGCTGCGCATTGATTTTTTCCAGCTCTGCGACCAGCGACAAGTACTCGGACTTGAAGTGGCTTGGACGCCATACCGTGTAACTGTCTTTGTCCTTACCGATCTTGTCGTAATTCTTGTCGCTCCAACTGACCTTCAGACGAGTTACTGCACCGAGCACATTATTGGCGCCCAGAAAAACCACGAGGGTCTCGATACCCGGCGTTGCCGCATTGCCACCACTGCCTGGCAATGCGCCCTGCTCGCCAAGCTTTCTCCCGGCGTCCAGCAGCGTGTCGGTGTCATCCATGGAGGAATAAACCCCAAGTGCCGCTCTGATATTGGCGTTCTCGACGACTTGGGAGAAAAGATCATCCTTGGGCTTAACCATTGCGGTTTTAAGGTTTTTTGCCGTTCGGGACAACGCATCTCGAATATCCCAGCCATAAACAGCCAGGTTATGCATGATTGCACTGGTAACCGGAGCCTTGGCGCCTGCGCCACGCTCCCAGTAATCCTCGATCAGCGCCATTTGATGCCGCAACTCAAACCCAGCAGCGGGCAACTCCCACCAACTTATCTCTGTGCCGTACTTATGCTCTATGGCTCGCAGAAGATATTCGATGTTCAACGGGAGGCCACCGTAACCGTCGAACAATGGGAATCGAAATCCCGGGTCACACCCGACTTCCGCCGCGACAATTTTTGGCCAGCTGATACGCGTGTTGTGTATAGCGCCGCTCTGAAACCCCATCGTCACAGAATCGCCAATGGTCACCAGCTTATTCGTGCTAGTGCCTACGATCGCGTCAAGCTTGACGGCAATACCTAGAGTGGGATCGAAGTCCGGGACGCGCGCTTCGGTACTTACAATGACGTCGTCGGGTGTTTTGGCGTCTCTTTGACCTGCTGTAACGTCGCGTTTCATTCGATACTCCCTTCATGACTTAAGGCATGGCAGAAGATCCTCCAACAACAGAATGGGTGACCATTGAGAGGTGTAGTTACGATTGATGTGCTTGTCAAACGGGGAGTAACAGTGCCGTTTGCGGGGATTCCCCCCGGCTACTGGTAGATTTCGCGTGATGAAATGCGTAGGCCCCATCCATTGCTTGAGCGTCTGAAAGGGATGCTCAACCCTCCATTTCGGACTTGATCATCTCTGGACATTGCTGCTTCTGCTCACTGATTCCACAGGCAACCCTCGCGACTCTCAGTTTTCGACGTATTTATCGCGTTTTCACACAGCCTGGACCCAAAGGAGACTTTCAAACCAGCGAAAACAGATCCTTCTCTGCACGGTGAATGGCCCTAAAACTAAGCATCAGACTGTTTTTTTGCCAGCCCGATGGCGGTAGTCATATGCGGTACCGCGTAGGCCTTGTACGGTGCCCCCCGTTATTCGATTCGCGGATGCTGTTGCACGAGATGCTCACGTTTAGCTTGCAGCTCGGCGATTTCTGCGTCGATGTCTTCGATCTTCTGCTCGATGTTGTCGTGATGTTCCTGCAGCAGTTCGCGCGCTTCCTCAATGTCGGACGCCGCCGGAGTTGCACCACGCAACGGTTTATTCGCCGTTTCTTTCATCGTCACGCCGGTAATCAGACCCACCACGGCAATCACCATCAGGTAGTAGGCCGGCATGTACAGGTTGTGGGTGCTTTCCACCAGCCAGGCCACGGCGGTAGGGGTCAGACCCGCGATCAATACCGAGATGTTGAAGGCGCTGGCCAGTGCACTGTAACGGATGTGGGTGGGAAACATCGCCGGAAGGGTGGACGCCATCACTCCGATGAAAAAGTTGAGCAGTACGGCCAGCACCAGCAATCCGGAGAAGATCAGGCCGAGCTTGCCGCTGTTGATCAGCATGAAGGCTGGGATGGCGAGGAAGAACAGACCGACGCTACCGCAAATAATGAAGGGGCGGCGGCCAATCTTGTCGCTGATGAGCCCGATCATCGGCTGGACGAATAACATGCCGACCATGATCGCGATGATGATCAACACGCCGTGACTTTCGCTGTAGTGCAAGTTGTGTACCAGGTAACTCGGCATGTAGGTGAGCAGCATGTAATAGGTGACGTTGGTGGCCACCACCACACCAACGCAGGTCATCAGGCTGCGCCAGTGCTGGGTGGCCACTTCCTTGAAAGACACTTTCGGGCCACTGGCCAGGCCTTCACGAACACCCTGTTCCAATTTCTCGACATGTTGCTGGAATGCCGGCGTCTCTTCGAGTGCGTGACGCAGGTAGAGCCCGATCATGCCTAAAGGCAGGGCGAGGAAGAACGGCAGTCGCCAGCCCCATTCCTCAAACTGCTCTTCGCCCAGAATGGTGGAAATCAGCACGACCACGCCTGCGCCGAAGACGAAGCCGGCGATCGAGCCGAAGTCCAGCCAGCTGCCGAGGAAACCGCGCTTGCGATCCGGGGCATATTCGGCGACGAAGATCGAGGCACCGGTGTATTCACCGCCCACCGAAAAACCTTGAGCCATTTTGGCCAGCAGCAGGAGGATCGGCGCCCAGATGCCGATCGAGGCATATGACGGTATCAGCCCGATGGCGAAGGTGCTGAGCGACATGATCACGATGGTGGCCGCCAGGACTTTCTGCCGACCATACTTATCCCCCAACGTACCGAAGAACATACCGCCCAAGGGCCGGATCAGGAAGGGAACCGAGAAGGTCGCCAACGCGGCGATCATCTGCAGGTCGGGATCGGCGCCGGGGAAAAATACTTTGCCGAGAACATAGGCGACAAAACCATAGACGCCGAAGTCGAACCATTCCATTGCGTTGCCGAGTGCAGCGGCCGTGATCGCCTTGCGCATCTTGACGTCGTCGACAATGGTGATGTCTTTCAATCCAATCGGTTTGACGTTTTTCTCACCTGATTTCATGCG
>DQGF01000299.1:25703-27511 GCA_003525045.1 Pseudomonas sp.
TCACCTGATTTCAGGGGAGCCACTCTGTCACTGTCTGTCTAGATGCAAACCGCTGAGCCGGGTGTGGCGCAGGCTGGAAGGGTTTGCCTTTGCCGATGCCATCTTTTTAATAACACGGCTTCTTCCAGATCAGATACAAGAGGACACGAAAAAATTCACATCTCTGCGTTATTTTTTGCTAGCGGCAAGAGCTGTCACCGCGTCTGGTCGCAACGAAACGATGCCCCATATGCCGACGCCGGCAAGCGACTCGCACGATCGTCGCGCAACCTTGATTTGTAAATTCCGGTGGTTCTTGGGATGCATAGATCAGCTTTCAGAGGAAATGACTGAGTCGTGACTGGATTCAGCAGCGAGCTTCAATCGGTCAGCTTTACTAATGTATTTGGACTTGCTTGGCGGTGCCAATTTGGCACTGGCCTTTTTGGCGTGAGCCTTTAATAACTGCTTTATTTTTTTTTGACGATTCATATTTTTCTACTCGGCTTGTAAATTATTGAATGATATCAGCTTGAAAAATTGGATCAGATCCCTGCTCTTGTTCGGAAACCGAGCGTCGTCATTTTACGATCTTGCAGTTTTTTTGAAAGGCCCGTTCAACGCCAGCGCCTACTCAGCCTTGCGGCGCTCCGCTAATAATTCCTCATCAACTGTTCGCCAGGGTGGCTTAGTGAGTTGGCCGCAAGGTTAGCGCATCCAGGACCTGGCTCTTGAATGAGGACACTTATGAGCATCCGTATCTGGCATCAAAGTTTCACTGTTCTAAGCGACCTGGGTGCTTACGACGAAGCGTTGCGCGCACATTTTCGCAAGGTTGCCCGCCCAGGCACGCAAATCCATATGCACGGAATGCTCCCTGGCACGTACCGCAACCACTATCCCGGCGATGACATCAAGTATTCGGCGCTTCAGTACTTGCATGGCATTCAGTTCATGGCGGCGGGCATCAATGCCCAGAACCAGGGCTTCGATGCGTACGCTATCAGCACGCTGCCAGAACCGGCACTTAAGGAAACTCGCAGCCTGCTGGATATTCCAGTGGTGGGGTATGGCGAATCCGCGATGCTGACCGCGTGCATGCTGGGTCGTACCTTCGGGGTATTGGTGTTCATCAACGAATTGGCGGAGCAGATTACTGAAAATGCTGCGCGCCATGGTCTTTCCGGGCGGTTGACGGGGGTGCGTCATGTCGGCTTCCACTTTGCCGATGTGCTGGCAGCCTTCACCGACCCCAGTGAGCTGATCGAGCGCTTTCGCAGCGCTGCACGCGGTTTGATCGCGCAAGGTGCCGAGGTGATCATTCCCGGGGAGGCTCCGCTTAATGTGTTGCTGGCAACCCATGGCATTAACGAGGTCGACGGCGTACCGGTACTCGATTCACTGGGTGCATGGGTCAAGCAGGCGGAAGCCATGGTGGACTTGCGCCGCGCCAATGGAACCAAGACGTGTAATCGTGGCTATTTCTCGGCTCAACCAGCACCTGATCGGGTTCGGGAGATTTTCGAGTTTTATGGCTTAGCCCCGTTTTTGCAAGCTGGAGCCCAGGTATGAATCATTACGAATGCGACCTGCTGGTCATCGGTGGCGGGCTGGCGGGTTTTTGCGCAGCCCTGACGGCAGCCCAAGCGGGTTTGCAGGTGGTACTGCTGGAAAAAACTGCGCAAACCGGTGGTTCGTCGGCCATGAGCGGCGGTTGTCTGGCCTTCGCCGGCACCGATCTGCAGCGTTCTCACGGGATTGAGGATTCGTCGCAGCTGCTCTTTGATGACTTGGTCGATGTGGGTAAGGGTGAATGCGACGAGTCCCTG
>DQGF01000299.1:27804-29490 GCA_003525045.1 Pseudomonas sp.
GTGAATGCGACGAGTCCCTGGTCAAGCTGTACACCGACCACCAACTGGAGACCTATCAGTGGCTCAAGGACAACGGGGTTGTGTTTGCCGATGTTATCGAGGCCGCCTCAGGGCAGTCGGTACCACGGGTGCACAACGTGGACCCGGCCGACATGGTGCGTCAACTTCAAGTAGCCGCGCTCGCAACAGACAAGGTCGAAGTCTGGCTGCAGAGCCGTGCCCGGCGCTTGTTGCGCAACGAGGGTGGCCGTGTGGTAGGGGCCTGTGTCGAGCGTAATGGTGAGCAGCAGGAAGTCATGGCCCGCAGCGCGGTGTTGTTGGCCAGCGGTGGCTTTGTTCAGGACCGTGAGTTGATTCACCGCTTTGTCCCGCAATACGACAATGCGGTGTTTATCGGTGGTGAAGGCAATGAAGGCGACGGCCTGCGCATGGCCTGGGCCTTGGGCGCGGATGTGCGTGACCTGCCCTACATCAAGGGCACGTTCGGTAAACACCCGATGGACGAGCACAACCACCACGCCTGCCTGGCCGTTTACAAAGGCGCCATTGCGGTGAACCAGGACGGTCGGCGATTTGTCGACGAGTCGCAGTCCTACAAGTTGCTCGGCGATGCGGTGATGCAACAGACATTCGGTGTGGGTTACCAGATCCTCGACCAGGACATCATGGACAGTGGTGACAACCAGGTTCGTATCCTGGACTTCACACGGCGGCTGGAAGAGGGGCTGTTCGTCGAGGCGCAGACGCTGGAACAGCTGGCGCGCCTGATCGAGGTACCTGAAGAGGTATTACTGGCCGAAGTTGCCGCTTACAACGATGCCGTTCGCCAGGGGCAGCCACCGGAGTTCGGCCGTCAGCATCTGGTTCATCATCACGGCCAATTGCGCACTATCGAGCGCCCACCTTTTTATGCCTACCCATCGACGGCGGCGGTGTTCGGCACCTACTGCGGCGTGATCGTCGACACGCGTTTGCGTGTGCTTGATGTGTTTGCCGAGCCCATCGAGGGGCTGTTGGCGGCGGGTGAGATGATCGGTGGCTTTCACGGTGCCGCTTACATGACGGGGTCAGCGCTTGGCAAGGCGGCCGTATTCGGACGTTTGGCCGGCGCCCGACCCGGCACTGCGAGCGAGGACTGAACATGAAGATTCTTGTCCTGTTGGCGGGAGTCGCCGATATCCGATTCCCGTTGCACTCCATCAGTTTGAACAGCCAGGCGACGATCGATGAGCAAGGATCGCCCCGGCGTGTACTCAGCCCATTCGACGAGGCCGCGTTGGAAGTAGCGCTGAAACTGCGTGACGCGTGCGCCACAACGCAGGTCGATGTGTTGCTGATGGACGGTGCTAACAGTGAAAACCTGCTGCGTAGTGTCGCGGCTTTTCGTCCCGATTCATTGCAATGTCTGGAGCTGAAACCCTTCCAGCTGTGGGATGCCCGTCAGACCGCCACGCAGATTGCCGAGCTGATCGAGCGCGATTACGGCGGGCACGAACTGGTGCTGGCGGGGCGTGAAATGGGTGATCTGGATGAAGGCAGTATCGCGGTATTGCTGGGACGCAGGCTCGGCAGATTGCAGTTTGCCATGGCCCAGTTTGGCCAGTGGCAAGGCGAGCAACTGTGGCTGATGCGCGAGCGCGGCACCTGCGAAGAGTGGCTCAGGGTTGATCAGCCTTTATTGGCGAT
>DQGF01000299.1:29751-32277 GCA_003525045.1 Pseudomonas sp.
TGCGAAGAGTGGGTCAGGGTTGATCAGCCCTTGTTGGCGAGTGTGACCAATGATCGGCGCAACAAGCTGCGACACCCCCTCATGAAAAACGTCATGCAGGCCAAACGCATGACATTTCCCCATGTCGTTGCGTCGGCCCCTATGCGTGCGGGGATGACCTTGTCACAGCTACACGCCGCGCCGGTGATCCCTCGTCTCGGGCAGTGTCGGCTGTTGAGCGGGGACGTCGGACAGCAGGCCAAAGCGTTGTCCAGCTGGTTAAAAGAGCAAGGGGTCAATCCATGAGCAGAATTTTAACGGTAATCCCCCAGGCCTGGGGCGCCCAGGCGCTGGAGGCGGCACTCGGTGCAGCGCAACAGGTCAGTGGCGCGGAGGGCTTTGCGGCGGTGCTGATCAGCAGCCAGCCCAGTGTGCAGGATGCTGAGTGGGCGACGCGGGCTGGGGCACGACAGGTGTACCAGTCCGTGCATGCGGCTTTAGGTGAATGTGACGAGCCGCAGGTTCTGGTCGCGGCGGTCGGCGAAGCGCTGCGGGCGATTCCCCGGCTGGGCGGCGACGTGCCATTGGTGTTACTGCCACCCGGCCCGCAAGGTGAAGAGCTGGCGGCATTGTTAGCCGATTGTCTCGATGGTCAGGCGTTGGGGCGTTGTGTAGCACTGCGATTTGAGGGCGATGAGCTGCTGGCTGAACGTGCGGCATGGGGTGGGCGTATGCGCCTCTGCCTGCAAATCACCAGAGGGCCAGCGTTCGCCTGTTTGCGGGCAGGTCGTCCACTGTTCAATGCGCCAGTCAACGCCGATATTTTCACGATCGAATTACACGGTCAGCTGCCCAGAGCGCTGACCCTGGATAAACGTGAAAGCGGCCAACGCCTGCCGCCTCTGGAGGGTGCCAAGCTGGTGGTGTCCGGTGGAAGAGGGGTCAATGAGCAAGGCTTTGCGTTGCTTGAGGAACTGGCGTTGGGCTTGGGAGGAACACTGGGCGGCAGTTTACCTGCGGTGGATGCGGGCATGGTGCCCGTGCTGCGCCAGGTAGGTGTGTCAGGCAAGTTCGTCAGCCCGCAGATCTACCTGGCGGTGGGTATCTCAGGCACCCTTCAGCATTTGGCCGGGATCAGCCTCGACAGCTGTATCGTGGCCATCAATAAGGATCCCGAAGCGGACATTTTCAAGGTCGCAAGCCTGGGCATCGTTGCCCCTTGGGAAACACTACTGCCTGCGTTATTGGATGAGCTGCGATAGGGCCCTGGGCACCGAAGAACACATGCCAGTCCACGCCAGTGGCTGGCATTTTTCAGGGTTGACGAGGTCGCTAAACGAGTCCGCGTCGTCCTTGCTTTACCGCGATGCTCGCTCCCGAAGCCGGGCGGCGCTGAGCATCCAGGGTTGCCAGGATGAAATCGATGAACGCACGAGTGCGGGGTGCAATAAAGCGCGCTTTGGGCGTCACCGTGTAAAAGCTGCGGCTGCCGGTGCTCCAGTCGGGAAACAGCTCCACCAGTTCGCCGCTGCGGATCAGCCCATTGACGAACACGTCCAGGACATAGATGACGCCTTGCTCGGCCAGCGCTGCCTGGATCAGCGCGTCGGTGCTGTTGAAGTGCAGGTCGCCACGCGGCGTCAGTTGGTGCTGCTCGCCTTCGCAGGCAAATGTCCAGTCCGATACGGTGTAGCGACCGGCGCCGAAGATCCCCAGGCAGTGCTTAGGCTGCAGATCCTGCGGCTGTTCGGGAGTACCGATCCGTTTGAGCAACCCGGGCGCGGCGCAGGCCACGTAGTGCGCTTGATACAGCGGTCGGGCGACCAGGTCGGAGTCATTGACCGAGTCGATGCGAATCGCCACGTCGGTGCCCGTGGCGATCAGGTCTTCAGCATGGTCTGTCTGGCGCAACGCCACGGACAAGCCGGGGTGTTGCGCCGTAAAGGCGGGTAGCGCCGGACACAGCAAGGCTCGGGCGAACGCCGCCGGCGATTCGATGCATAACTGCCCGCTGATCTCGCCTTTCTTCTGACGAACCTGAGCTTCCATATCGGCGACCAGCTGCAGCACCTGGTTGCACTGCTCGAAATAACCTTCGCCGTCGTCGGTCAAGCGCAACGAGCGGGTGTTGCGCGATAGCAAAGTCACCCCCAGGTAGTCTTCCAGCTTGCGCACGCTTGCGGTCACGGTGGCGTTGGCGATGTCCAGCGACTCGGCGGCGCGGCTGAAACTGCCACATTCCACCACGCGCACGAACACCTGCATTGCCCAGAGTCTGTCCATCGGTTTTCACCTTTTTCTAATAGCCCATTAGCCGCGTCACTCTCGAACCCTGGGGCAGCGATTTCTATAGTAACAGCCACCAAGAGAGGAACTACCTATGGCTGAATTAAACTTCGATCTGATTGTGGTGGGCTGCGGTGTTGCCGGTCTATCGGCGGCGGTGGCGGGCGCCGAACGCGGCCTGCGCGTGGCCGTTCTGGAACGCGCCAGTCGTGAAGAGCGGGGAGGGCAGAGCCGCTTCACCGAGGCCTATCTGCGTATGAA
>DQGF01000299.1:32659-33934 GCA_003525045.1 Pseudomonas sp.
TATTACCAGGACCCGGATTTTGTCGCCGAAACCCTCGCCGATCGCGCTGACTGGTCCGCTCAGACGCGCGCGCTGGGTTCAGTGGATGCCAGTGTGATCGGCACCTTTGCCGAGCAGGTTCCAGGCACCATTGAATGGCTGAAGAGTCACGGCGTGAAGTTTGATTTCCTGCCGACCCAATTCTTGACCAGCACCCAGCCGCGGCTGTTGCCGGTCGGCGGCGGCGAGGCCATTGTCGAAGCCCTGGCGGCAAAAGCCGAGGCCTTGGGCGCGGAGTTTTTCTACGAAACCGCTGGGCGTGAATTATTGACCGAAGGTTATGCGAAGGTCCTCGGCATTCGGGCCCTTTCACGGCTGCAGGGCGATCTGATTTTTCGCGGTGCCGTGGTATTGGCCAGCGGTGGCTTTGAAGGCAATACCGAAATGCTCAGCCGCTACCTTGGCCCGCGTTCGGTGTATTTGCGTCCAGTGTGCAAGGGCGCCTATTACAACCGTGGTGAAGGTATTCAGATGGCGCTGGACGTCGGCGCCGCGGCCAGTGGCGATTACGGCAGCTATCACGCCGAGCCCGTGGACCCGCGCTCGGGTATTTCCGAGCCATCAATTTTCGTGTTCCCTTATGGCATCCTGATCAACAAACAGGGGTTGCGCTTCACTGACGAAGCGCCGGGTACGGTGGATGCCTGGTACGAACGGGTGACGCGGCAGATTTATCAGCAGGATGAAGGCATTGCCTGGGTCATTCTCGATCAGAAGGTCAAGGACGTACCCAACTACCGCTTGGCGATCCGCACCGATCAGGCCGCGATCGAAGGGGCGACTCTGGCCGAGCTGGCCGCCAAACTGGGTGTGTGCCCAAGCACTTTGCAAGATACGGTGAAGTGCTATAACGCCGCCTGTCGACCCGGCGAGTACAAACCGTTGCAGCTCGATGGTGTGGCCACCGAGGGCCTGCAGCCGCCTAAAAGCAATTGGGCATTGCCATTGGATGCCGGCCCGTTTTTCGCCTACCCGATTATTTCCGCCAACGTGTTCACCTTCGGTGGCCTCAAAGTGGATGAGCGCGCGCAGGTGATCAACGCCGACGGTCAGCCGATTGGCAACCTCTACGCCGCCGGTGAAACGGTGGGCTTGTATTTTGGCAACTACGCAGGCGGCACTTCAGTCCTCAAAGGCCTGGTGTTCGGCCGCTTGGCGGGGCAGGCCGCGATGCATCAGCGGGGTGCGCAATGAAAGTCGCCGTAGTGACCGGAGCCGGCGGTTCCATTGGCAGTG
>DQGF01000299.1:34229-35895 GCA_003525045.1 Pseudomonas sp.
GGCGGTTCCATTGGCAGTGCAGTGTGCACGCTGCTGAGCAGTGAAGGTTATCAGGTCGCGGCACTGGACCTGGCCGAGCCTCGGATGCTGGGCCTGAACATGCGTTTTTATTCTTGCGATGTGGCTTCGCGCATCGCCGTGCGCGATGTGGTCGAGCAGATCGAAGAAGAGATGGGGCCCATCACAGCGTTGGTCAATGTCGCGGGTGTTCTGTCCACCGGCAGCGCGCTGGAACTCAAGGTCTCGGAGTTTGAACGGGTGATGCGGGTCAACGTACAAGGCACGTTGATTCCTTGTCAGCTTATCGGCCAACTGATGGCCGAGCGTAAGCAGGGCAGCATCGTCAATATTGGTTCAGTGGTCGGCAAGAACGGTGGCAATGCCCGCCCTTGGCTGGACGCGAATGAACAGTCGCGGGCGGGTGGCGTAGCTTACGGCATGTCCAAGTCGGCGGTTCACACCATGACCCTGTTCCTGGCCAAGGAATTGGCGAGTGCCGGGGTTCGGGTCAACGCCGTGGCGCCAGGCCCGATCGCCACTGAAATGACCACGTCCTTCCCGGACAATTTGCGCGCGCTGATCCCATTGGGACGCATGGGCCGAGCCGAAGAAGTGGCGTCGGCCGTCAGCTTTATGCTGTCGGACAAAGCAGGATTTATCAGCGGGGAAATCCTCGATATCAACGGTGCACTGTGGTGCGACTGATTCAAACCAAGGGAAAAGCATGATGAAAAGTATTTATCTGGTTCTGGACATGCAAAACGATCTGGTTCACCCCGACGGTGCCAGTGGCAAAGGCCCGCTGGGCGAGCAAGTCCGCAGCCGCGAAGTGATCGCGCGCACGGCAGCGGCCATTGCTAAAGCACGCAGCAAAGGCATTCCGGTGGCGTATGTGCGGGTTGCGTTTTCCGATGACCATCGCGAAGCCAATCCAGCCTCCCAGGTGTTCGGCCCAATCGCCAAGAATGGCATTTTGAAAAAGGACGCCTGGGGCGGCGCGGTGCATGATGAGCTGGCACCCTTGGCCAACGAGTGGAACATCGTCAAACACCGGGTATCACCGTTTTATGCCACCCCCCTTGAAGTGCTGTTGCGTCGTGAAGGAATCGAACGCATCTACTGCAGCGGTGTGAGTACTCAAGCGGTGGTCCAGGCCACGGTCCGAGACGCCCATGATCGTGATTTCGATGTGCTGGTATTGGAAGACTGTTGCGCATCGCCGTCGGCGCAAGAGCATGAAAATTCCATGGCCAGTATCGCGCGTTTTTGCACCAGCATTAACTCAGCCATCGCTTTCGACTAATCGCCAAAGCTCACCGGGATCCGCCGCTGAGGCGATCCCGGCCCTCTCCTGAAGTTCGCCATTTGCCCGGTGATAGTCACTACGTCTGTCACTGGGTGCTGGATTCGTCCAACGACATTTTTTTCAGTCGATAATCCAGTTGCGCACGGCTCAGCCCCAATAACGTGGCCGCGCGTGAGATGTTATTTTCGCTTAGCTGCATGGCCACTTCGATATACACCTCCTCGATTTGACTCAGGCGTACCGGCCCACGTTGCAGCGTGCGTTGTGCGACTGCGAGCAGCTGGTCATGGCTTGCATTGTCCTGTTGCGCCAACCCTACGCTTGGAGATTCGACGTCGGGCATGCGAATGCCGATGGCCG
>DQGF01000592.1:0-2691 GCA_003525045.1 Pseudomonas sp.
GCTTGCCCGCGAAGGGGCCATCAAATTCACCCTGATTTCAGCTCAGACCATGAACTCCACCACCGGCATCTGCCGCTTCATCAACACCTTGCCCGCGCGCACCGAATACAGCGGCAACCCTTGGCTGCGAATCACCTCGTAATCACTGTCCGCCGACAAAATCAGCAAATTCGCCGGTCGCCCACGTTCGAGTCCGTAACGATCACCCAGGGCCATGGCCTTGGCGCTGTTGTCGGTCACCAGGTCCAGCGCGCTTTGCAGGTTGCGATAACCGAGCATGTGGCAGATGTGCAGGCCGGCTTCGAGCACCCGCAAGATATTGCCGTTGCCCAGCGGATACCACGGATCGACGATCGAGTCCTGGCCGAAACACACGTTCATGCCCGCTTCGAGCAACTCGTTGACCCGGGTCACGCCACGGCGTTTCGGAAAGTTGTCGTAACGCCCTTGCAGGTGAATGCTTTCGGTGGGGCAGGAGACAAAACTGATCCCGGAATGGCCAAGGAGGCGAAACAGTTTGGCGCAGTAAGCGTTGTCGTAGGAGCCCATGGCCGTGGTATGGCTGGCGGTGACCCGAGCACCCATGTCGCGGCTGCGGGCTTCTTCGGCCAGCACCTCGAGAAAGCGCGAATGCGGATCGTCGGTTTCATCGCAGTGCACGTCCACCAGGCAACCGGTGCGCTCGGCCAGGTCCATGAGGAACTTCACCGAGCTCACACCCTGATCCCGGGTGTACTCGAAGTGCGGAATGCCGCCGATCACATCGGCGCCCATGCGGATCGCTTCTTCCATCAACTCCCGACCGTTGCGGTACGACTCGATGCCCTCCTGGGGGAAGGCGACGATTTGCATGTCGATCAGGTGACGGCTTTCTTCGCGCACTTCGAGTATCGCCTTCAGCGCCGTCAGCTGAGGGTCGGTGACGTCGACGTGGGTGCGCACATGCTGGATGCCATGGGCAGCGAGGCTTTGGATGGTTTTCCTGACGCGGGTCCTGGTGTCTTCCTCAGTGATCGTCACCTTGCGCTCGCTCCAGCACTCGATGCCCTCTAACAGCGTGCCGCTCATGTTCCAGCGCGGCTCGCCGGCGGTCAGCGTGGCGTCGAGGTGGATGTGCGGCTCGACGAAGGGTGGCACCACCAGATTGCCGCCGGCATCCAGGTCATCGGGACCCAGGGTCGGCGCCTCGATCTGTCGGCCGATGTTGCTGATCAGGCCATTTTCCAGGTGCAACTCATGCAACCCTTCTTGGTTGCGCAGGCGAGCGTTGATGATGTGCATCAGGCGAATCCTTTTATAGATCTTCTAGTGGCGCGTTGGCGGTACGGCCGCCGAGCACCCCGGTCAATATCACATACGTTAGCGCGGCAGCGGCAATCCCTACCAGCGGCGCGATCCATGGCGAACTGAACGCAGCGACGGTGCCGACCGCATAAGCGCTCAGGCCTGCCCAATTGAACGCCGGCAACCGGGCATCGGCCAGACGTGGATATTGACCGCGGTAGCGAAAGAAAAAGTCCGCCATGATCACGCCACCGATCGGCGGAATCACCGTGCCCAGCAGAATCAGATACGGCACCAGATAATCGTACATGCCCAGCAGCGCCAGCAGTGTGTGCCGATCACCGCGCCGGCCAGGGTCACGGTTTTGCGCCGGCCGGTGCGCATCAGGTTGCAGCCGGCGACCGCGAAGTTGTAGATGGTGTTGTCCTGGGTGCTCCAGATATTGAGCAGCAACATCGCCATCGCGGCCATGGCGAACCCTTGCAACAGCAACACTTCGACCACGTCCGGTTGCTGGTAGACGATGGCTCCGTAGGCGCCGATCAACACCATCAGGCCGTTGCCGATAAAGAAGCCGATCAGGCTCGCCAGCACTGCGACCCTGGCGGAGCGGGAGAAACGCGTCCAGTTGGTCGCCTGGGTCGCGCCACTGACAAAGGTGCCGAACACCAGCGTAATGGCGGTCGACCAATCCAGGGTTGCCGTCGGCACGACCGCCAACAAGCCGTCGAGCCCGCCAACCTTCACCGTGGCGACCCACATCGACAGCATCAGCAACAACATCATGGCGGGCACGGCGATGTACGACAGAATTTCCAGTCCGCGATAACCGACATAGGCCGTGGCGCAAAACACCAGGCCGAACAGCACCATCAGGCCGAGGATGGTGCCTTCGCTCAATTGGAAATACTTGCCCAACACCACGGCCGCGGTCGCCGTGCCCCAGGCGTACCAGCCGATCTGGGTGAAGCCGAGGATCAGGTCGCTGAGCTTGCTGCCCACTTCACCGAAGCAGAAACGCCCCATCAGCACCGAATTGAGACCACTCGTGAACGCGATGTAGCCCAGGCCTGCGGCGTAGATCCCCAGCAACAGATTGCCAACGATAATCACCGCCATCATCTCGCCGAAACCGAACGCAACACCGAGCTTGCCGCCGGCAAACATGGTCGCGGTAAAAAAGGTGAAACCCAGCAGTACCATCGCCGTGGAGGCCAGGCCCTTGCGGGCGTGCATCGGGACTTCGCTGAGGGGGTAATCGTTGCCGGGATCGTTCTGCGTCATGGGGCGTTCCTTGCTGGGTGGGAGGACGCGAAGGGTGCTGCAGCGGTCGTGCCAAGCGGGGTTGGTGTTGTTATTTATAGACGAGCGAGGGCGTTTGGTTCGGGGAGAGGGCGAAAGCGGTGC
>DQGF01000592.1:3047-4144 GCA_003525045.1 Pseudomonas sp.
TGCTCGCGAAAGCGGTGTGTCAGTCACTACAAGTGTTTACTGAGCCACCGCTTTCGCGAGCAAGCCCGCTCCCACAGGGGATGTTGGTTTCTTCAGGGGGATTTGTGTTGCGGTAGAAACCGCAGCAACGCCGCGACAATCGCCTCCGGCGCATCTTCCTGAACCAGATGCCCGGCATTTGGTATCGGATGAAACTGCGACCCCGCAATCATCCGATGCAACGCCCGCCCACGCTCGATCGGAATCCACTGATCATCCTCACCCCAAAGAATCTGCACCGGGCAGCGAATGGTCGGATACAACCCTTCAGCTTCGCGGGTATAACGCTCATCCATCTGCGCAATCTGTCGATAGAACGCCGCTTGCCCCGGATCACCCAGCCAAGGCTGCACGTAAGGCGCGAGTTCCTCGTCCGGGATTTCACGTTTGATCGCCCCACGAATATAGGTCGGCACAATCACTCGCTGAATGTAATCGGGCAGCCCGCTGAACGCCGCCTCATGCTGGCGTACATGCTGCACGAAAGGCGACCCCCAGGGCGTCAGCGCCACCGGGTCGATCAGCGTCAGGCTGCGGTAATCCTTGCCATTGAGCAGATGAGCACGCAACACGGTAGCGCCGCCGAAATCGTGGGCCACCACGTCCGGGCAATCCAGTCCCCAATGCTCCAGCAGTCGGGCCAACAGTTCGTTCTGCACTCCCAGGGACACATCGCCCGCGACTTTTTCGGACAGCCCATAACCCAGCAGGTCGAAGTAATGTACCCGGTGCGTGGTGATGAAATGCGGCGCGATCCGGTGCCACACATAAGACGAGAAGGGCGTGCCATGCACGAACACCAACGGCGGGCCGTCGCCACGGACGGCGAAGCGAACGGAGTGCCCGTTGAAGCGATAGGTCTGGGCCATTGGCCAGTCAGTCATGGGTGCGTCCTCTTGGCGTGTGCGAGCCAAAAAGCATAGGCATAAAAAAACCACCTCTGAAGGTGGTTTGATCATTCACTGACGAAACGCATTTCCCTGTGGGAGCTTGCCAGCGAAGGCGGTAGAACATTCAACACATGTGTTGTCTGTCAGGACGCCTTCGCTGGCAAGCCA
>DQGF01000318.1:0-138 GCA_003525045.1 Pseudomonas sp.
ACATGGGTCTGGTCTACGGTATCGGTTTCCCTCCATTCCGTGGCGGTGCGCTGCGCTACATCGATTCGATCGGTGTGGCAGAGTTCGTTGCCCTGGCTGACCAGTACGCTGATTTGGGCGCGCTGTACCACCCGACCG
>DQGF01000318.1:448-4822 GCA_003525045.1 Pseudomonas sp.
CTGTACCACCCGACCGAAAAACTGCGTGAAATGGCCAAAACCGGCCAGCGGTTCTTCGGTTAAGCGCCCCCAACTAGAGTGAGAGTGACTATATGAGCTTGAATCCTAGAGACGTCGTGATTGTCGACTTCGGTCGTACGCCGATGGGCCGCTCCAAGGGCGGCATGCACCGCAACACCCGCGCCGAAGACATGTCGGCGCACCTGATCAGCAAATTGCTGGAACGCAACGTCAAGGTCGACCCTAACGAAGTCGAAGACGTGATCTGGGGCTGTGTGAACCAGACCCTGGAGCAGGGCTGGAACATCGCCCGCATGGCGTCCCTGATGACGCAGATCCCGCACACCGCCGCCGGCCAGACCGTCAGCCGCCTGTGTGGCTCGTCGATGAGTGCTTTGCACACTGCCGCGCAAGCGATCATGACCGGCAACGGTGACGTGTTCGTGGTGGGCGGCGTCGAGCATATGGGTCACGTGAGCATGATGCACGGTGTCGATCCGAACCCGCACATGTCGCTGTACGCGGCGAAAGCCTCGGGCATGATGGGCCTGACCGCGGAAATGCTCGGCAAAATGCACGGCATCACTCGCGAACAACAGGACGCCTTTGGCGTGCGCTCCCACCAGCTCGCCCACAAAGCGACCGTGGAAGGCAAGTTCAAGGACGAAATCATCCCGATGCAGGGCTACGACGAGAACGGTTTCCTGAAACTGTTCGACTACGACGAAACCATTCGTCCGGAAACTACCCTGGAAAGCCTGGCGGCTCTCAAGCCTGCTTTCAATCCCAAGGGCGGCACCGTGACAGCGGGTACTTCGTCGCAGATCACCGACGGTGCTTCGTGCATGATCGTGATGTCGGCGCAACGTGCCCAGGACTTGGGCATCCAGCCGCTGGCGGTGATCCGCTCGATGGCCGTGGCCGGTGTGGACCCGGCAATCATGGGCTATGGTCCAGTACCGGCGACCCAGAAAGCACTGAAGCGCGCAGGCCTTGGCATCAACGATATCGACTTCTTCGAGCTCAACGAAGCTTTCGCCGCACAGGCCTTGCCAGTGCTGAAAGATTTGAAAGTACTCGACAAGATGAACGAGAAGGTTAACCTGCACGGCGGCGCCATTGCCCTGGGTCACCCGTTTGGTTGCTCCGGTGCGCGTATCTCCGGCACCCTGCTGAACGTGATGAAGCAGAATGGCGGCACCTTCGGGGTAGCTACCATGTGCATTGGTCTTGGCCAAGGCATCTCTACCGTCTTCGAACGCGTTTAAGCGTTTCGTTGAAGGAAGCCGGGGCCAAGTGCCCCGGTTTTTGTTTTTCCGGATTTTTTTTGTTTTTATTTTGAAAAGATTTGAGCGAGGGCCAAACCATGCCGATACAACCTGGTCTGTACGAGCATTACAAAGGTCCGCAGTACCGCGTATTCAGCACCGCGCGGCATTCGGAAACCGAAGAGGAAGTGGTCTTCTACCAAGCCCTGTATGGCGATTACGGCTTTTGGGTGCGTCCCTTGAGCATGTTCCTGGAGTCGGTCGAGGTTGACGGCGAACAGGTGCCGCGCTTTGCTTTGGTGCAAGCCGAACCGAGCCTTTTTTCCAAGCCATAAGCTGAGTGCGCGCAGAACCCTGCGCTTGACCTCACCTTGTAGCCACTATATATAGCGGTGCCGCGTCAGGCGCCAACCGCCTTTCACTTCTAGAATTCAGGAATTTTCTGATCCATGGGCAAATCGCTGGTCATTGTGGAATCCCCGGCTAAGGCCAAGACCATCAACAAGTATCTGGGTAACCAATACGTGGTGAAGTCGAGTATCGGCCATATCCGAGACCTGCCCACCAGCGGTTCGGCTAGCGCCAGCAAAGAGCCAGCCGCCAAGCGCGGCAAGGCCGCCGCGGGTGAAGGTCCGGTACTTACGCCGAAAGAGAAAGCGCGCAAACAGCTGGTCTCGCGCATGGGCGTCGATCCCGATCATGGCTGGAAAGCCAAGTACGAGATCCTCCCGGGCAAGGAAAAGGTCATCGAAGAGCTGCGCCGGCTCGCCAAGGATGCTGACACCATCTATCTCGCAACCGACTTGGATCGCGAGGGGGAAGCCATTGCCTGGCACCTGCGCGAAGCCATCGGTGGTGACGACAGCCGCTACAAGCGCGTGGTGTTCAACGAAATCACCAAGAAGGCAATTCAGGAAGCCTTCTCCAAGCCGGGCGAGCTGGATATCGATCGTGTCAACGCCCAACAGGCGCGTCGCTTCCTCGACCGCGTGGTCGGTTACATGGTTTCGCCGCTGCTGTGGGCCAAGGTCGCCCGTGGCCTGTCTGCCGGTCGCGTGCAATCGGTTGCCGTGAAGCTGGTGGTCGAGCGCGAGCGTGAAATCCGTGCGTTCAACCCGGAAGAGTACTGGGAAGTCCACGCCGACCTCGGCACCGCCAAGGGCGCTACCGTGCGCTTCGACGTGGCTCGCGAGAAAGGCGAAGCCTTCAAGCCGCTCAACGAAGCTCAGGCGATGGCCGCGCTCGAGAAGCTCAAGGCTTCCAGCTATAGCATCGTCAAGCGCGAAGACAAGCCGACCAGCAGCAAGCCGTCGGCACCGTTCATTACTTCCACCCTGCAACAGGCCGCGAGTAACCGCCTGGGTTTCGGGGTGAAGAAAACCATGATGATGGCTCAGCGTCTGTATGAAGCGGGCTACATCACGTATATGCGTACCGACTCCACCAACCTCTCGGCCGATGCCGTGACGATGGCGCGCACTTATATTGAAGGCGAGTTCGGCAAGAAGTACCTGCCGGAAAACCCGAACGTCTACAGCAGCAAGGAAGGCGCACAAGAGGCTCACGAAGCGATTCGTCCCTCCGATGCCAATACCGAGCCAAGCAAGCTGTCGGGCATGGAGCGTGACGCTGAGCGGCTCTACGAGCTGATCTGGCGCCAGTTCCTCGCTTGCCAGATGCTGCCGGCCCAATACCTGTCGACCACGGTCACCGTCGGTGCCGGCGACTTCGAGTTGCGCGCCAAGGGCCGCATCCTGAAGTTCGACGGTTATACCCGCGTCATGCCGCAAATCGCCAAGCCTGGCGATGACGACGTGCTGCCGGACATGGCCCAGGGCGACGCGATGAAGCTGATCAAGCTTGATCCGACCCAGCACTTCACTAAGCCGCCGGCGCGTTACTCGGAAGCGAGCCTGGTCAAGGAAATGGAAAAACGCGGCATCGGTCGTCCTTCGACTTACGCCGCGATCATTTCCACCATCCAGGACCGTGGCTACGTGGCGCTGCACAACCGTCGTTTCTATTCGGAAAAGATGGGCGACATCGTTACCGAGCGCCTGGCCGAGAGCTTCTCCAATCTCATGGACTACGGCTTCACCGCCGGCATGGAAGAGAACCTCGATGACGTGGCCCAGGGTGAACGCGACTGGAAAAACGTGCTCGACGAGTTCTACGGCGACTTCAAGAAGAAGCTCGAAGTAGCCGAAAGCGCCGAAGGCGGCATGCGCGCCAACCAGCCGGTGATGACTGACATTCCGTGCGTGGTGTGCGGTCGTCCGATGCAGATTCGTACCGCCTCCACCGGCGTGTTCCTCGGTTGCTCGGGCTACAGCCTGCCGCCGAAAGAACGCTGCAAGGCCACCGTCAACCTGGTGCCGGGCGATGAAATCGCTGCGGACGACGAGGGTGAATCGGAGTCGCTGGTGCTGCGTGGCAAGCACCGTTGCCCGATCTGCAGCACGGCGATGGACGCTTACCTGCTCGACGAGAAGCGCAAACTGCACATCTGCGGTAACAACCCGGATTGCGACGGCTACGAAGTCGAAGAGGGCACTTATCGCATCAAGGGCTACGAAGGTCCGAGCCTGGAATGCGACAAGTGCGGCAGCGAGATGCAGCTCAAGACCGGCCGCTTCGGCAAGTTCTTCGGTTGCACCAACGCGACCTGCAAGAACACCCGCAAACTGCTGAAAAGCGGTGATGCGGCGCCGCCGAAGATGGACCCGGTGAAAATGCCTGAGCTGAAATGCGAAAAGGTCAACGACACCTACATCCTGCGTGACGGTGCTTCGGGTCTGTTCCTGGCCGCCAGCCAGTTCCCGAAAAACCGCGAGACCCGTGCTCCGCTGGTGCTGGAAATCGTGCCGCACAAGGACGAGATCGATCCGAAGTATCACTTCCTTTGCGAAGCACCGAAGAAAGATCCGGACGGCCTGCCGGCAGTGATTCGTTACAGCCGCAAGACCAAAGAGCAGTACGTGCAGACTGAAGTCGACGGTAAGCCGACTGGCTGGAAGGCGTACTACGACGGCGGCAAGTGGACGGTAGAAGACAAGCGCCCGGCAAAAGCCGCCAAGGCGTAAACCTGTAGGAGCGAAGCTTGCTC
>DQGF01000219.1:0-3268 GCA_003525045.1 Pseudomonas sp.
GTCTGGCAGCGAGATTCCGGATCAGAACTTCTCGAGCGTCCGACGGCTGGCGCTGGTCTCACGCGCCACTTCTTTAGGCTTGTAAGCGCAATACCCCGGCCGCGGCCCGATTTTCGGATGATTACGGCAAGTATCCGGGCGCTTTTCATAAATAGTGCACAGACGGCTTTTACGATCCAGGTACAGGCAATCGTTGTTGCTCATGCGCTGAAGGGTGAAGATCTCGGACTTCTGGTTGTAGCGCTCGACGATCCCTTCCTTCTGCAGGCGCTTGGCGATGTTCTTCGCCGGCTCGCCGCGCTCGAATTCGTCGACGATGCCAATACGGATCAGATCCTTGATCTTGACCTCGACCGGCAGCGTGCAGCAGCTGGACACGCAGGAACCGCACATCGGCGCAGAGTACTTGGCCCAAGTATCGAGGCGATCGATCTCTGCGGCGGCGATCAGGTTGGACTTCATCATCGGTTGTTACCAGCGTGTGCATCAGGGCGCGCGATCATACCGGGACTGGTGGATTTTTGAACAACCTTTCGCCAGATTTTTTCATATTCTGTCCAATAACACCTGTGTTCCGGCACGGGCCCTGCATTCTTTCCGGTGCGCGACAAGGTAATGTCGATCTATCTCGCACTAACGGGAAAAACTGCCGAACCAGAGTTCGAACGGCCTGTCTGACCGTCTAGGCTCAACTATTCCACGCTCGCTCGAGGTCCTATCGATGACTCAAGAACCACTTGTTCGCGAAGCAGAGGTGGCCGCATTTCGCGATGCCGTCTTGACCAAACTCACCTACGCGGTGGGCAAAGACCCGGATCACGCCTTCGACCACGACTGGTTCGAAGCCATTGCCCTGGCAGCGCGCGATCACATGGTCGAGCACTGGATGGATCACACCCGGCAGATCTACCGCAAAGGTCAAAAGCGGGTTTATTACCTCTCCCTCGAATTTCTTATCGGCCGTCTGCTCTACGACAGCCTGAGCAACCTTGGCCTACTGGACGTCGCGCGCGAAGCCCTGACCGAACTCGGCGTCGACCTTGAACGCATCCGTCTGCTGGAGCCCGATGCGGCTCTGGGCAACGGCGGCCTGGGTCGTCTGGCCGCCTGCTTCATGGAAAGCATGTCGACCCTCGGCATCGCCGGGCATGGTTATGGCATTCGTTATGAGCACGGCTTGTTCCGTCAGGCCATCGTCGACGGCTGGCAGCAGGAACAAACCGAACACTGGCTGGATTTCGGCAACCCATGGGAATTTGAACGGCCAGAAGTCGTGTACCCGATTGGCTTCGGCGGCAGCGTCGAAACCGTCACTGACGAATCAGGCAAATCCAAGCAGGTCTGGACCCCGGCGGAAACCGTTCGCGCGATTGCATACGACACCCCGGTCGTCGGCTGGCGCGGGGCGAGCGTCAACACGCTACGCCTGTGGCGCGCCCGCGCCATGGAAGATCTGCACCTGGAGCGTTTCAACGCCGGCGACCACTTGGGTGCCGTGGCGGAAGTCGCCCGGGCCGAAAGTATTTCCCGGGTGCTCTACCCGGCCGACAGCACCGAAGCCGGCCAGGAACTGCGCCTGCGTCAGGAATACTTCTTCGTCGCCGCGTCCTTGCAGGACTTGCTGCGCCGCCATCGCAACATGCACACCTCGGTCCTGACCCTGGGTGACCACGCGGCGATCCAGCTCAACGACACTCACCCCTCGATTGCCGTGGCCGAGCTGATGCGGCAGCTGGTTGACGTGTACGACGTGGCGTGGGACGCAGCATGGCAGGTCACCGTCGACACGCTCTCCTACACCAACCACACGCTGTTGCCGGAAGCGCTGGAAACCTGGCCGGTGGGTTTGATGGAACGCATGCTGCCGCGGCACATGCAGATCATTTATCTGATCAATGCCCAGCACATCGACTCGCTACGGGCCAAGGGCATCCACGACTTCGAAGTGCTGCGCGCGGTGTCGCTGATCGAGGAAGACAACGGCCGTCGTGTGCGCATGGGTAACCTGGCGTTTCTCGGCTCCCATAGCGTCAACGGCGTGTCCGGGCTGCATACGCAGCTGATGCGCGAGACGGTGTTTTCCGAACTGCACAAGCTCTATCCGGAGAGGATCAACAACAAGACCAACGGCATTACCTTCCGCCGCTGGCTCTACCAGGCCAACTCTGAACTGACCTCGATGATGGTCGATGCCCTCGGCCCGGATCTGCTCAATAACCCCGAAGAACGCTTGCAGGACCTGGAACCGTTTGCCGAGAAAGCCGCGTTCCGCAAGGCGTTCGCCGAGCAACGCCTGCACAGCAAGAAAGCCTTGGCCTATATCATCCACGAGCGACTGGGGGTGGCGGTCAACCCGGCGGCGATGTTCGACGTGCAGGTCAAGCGGATCCACGAATACAAACGTCAGTTGCTGAACCTGCTGCACACCGTCGCGCTCTATCAGGCGATTCGTGCCGAGCCGGAAATCGACTGGGTGCCGCGGGTGAAGATCTTCGCCGGCAAGGCCGCCGCCAGTTATCACCAGGCCAAGCTCATCATCAAACTGACCAACGACATCGCCCGGGTAGTGAACAACGACCCGACCGTGCGCGGCTTGTTGAAAGTGGTGTTCCTGCCCAACTACAACGTCAGCCTGGCGGAAAGCATCATTCCGGCGGCGGATTTGTCGGAGCAGATTTCCACTGCAGGCTTCGAAGCCTCGGGTACCAGCAACATGAAGTTCGGTCTTAATGGTGCGCTGACCATTGGCACCATGGACGGGGCCAACGTGGAAATGTGCGAGCGCATCGGTGCCGAACACATGTTCATCTTCGGTCTCAGCGCCCAGCAGGTCGAGGCGCGCAAACAGAACCATGAGTTCAACGCGACGCCGGATATTGCCGCGTCCCACCGCCTTAATGACGTGCTGCAGGCGATTCGCGGCGGAGTGTTCTCGCCGGATGATCCGTCACGTTATACCGGGCTGATCGATTCGCTGATCGACTACGACCGCTTCCTGGTCTGCGCCGATTTCGATTCCTACTGGGACGCGCAGATGCGCGTTGAAGCCCATTGGCACGATTCTCAAGCATGGTGGCGTTCGGCGGTATTGAGCACCTCGCGAATGGGCTGGTTCTCTTCCGACCGGACCATTCGCGAGTACGCCACGGATATCTGGAAAGCGCTGGAATAACTTATTACGATAATTGCGAGCCAGGCCCGACGGTGGTTGGGCCGATCGATATACTAGACGCCAACTTGACCCTTGTGGGAGCGGCGGTGCGGCGAT
>DQGF01000219.1:3566-5582 GCA_003525045.1 Pseudomonas sp.
GCGGTGCGGCGATCCGACTTGCTCGCGAAGACTGAATTTCAGGCAAAGAGAATCTCAAAACTGCCACCCATCTTCAGCTCACATCTCATCCGTTTCGAACTACGCTCAATTCGACACATGAACTCTATTGGGTGTAACACGTCTGATAGGAGGAAATGCACCCCGACTCGCGTTAAACTGCGCGGGTTTTTAGCCCCCCCATTCCACCGGAGCCTTCCATGTCCCGCGTTACCCTGAGTCGCTATTTGATTGAGCAGACCCGTAGCAACAACACTCCTGCCGATCTGCGTTTCCTGATCGAAGTGGTGGCGCGTGCTTGCAAAGAGATCAGCCACGCCGTGTCCAAAGGCGCCCTCGGTGGTGTTCTGGGCAGCATGGGCACCGAAAACGTCCAAGGCGAAGTGCAGAAGAAGCTCGATGTGATCTCCAACGAGATCCTGCTCGAAGCCAATGAATGGGGCGGTCACCTGGCCGGCATGGCGTCCGAAGAAATGGACAATGCCTACCAGATCCCGGGCAAATACCCGAAAGGCGCCTACCTGTTGGTGTTCGACCCGCTGGACGGTTCGTCGAACATCGATATCAATGCGCCGGTCGGTACTATCTTCTCGGTGCTGCGTTGCCCGAGCGAATACCTGAGCCAGAACGAAGCCTTGAACGAAAAGGCCTTCCTGCAGCCAGGCACCGAGCAGGTAGCCGCCGGTTATGCCATCTACGGCCCGCAGACCATGCTGGTGCTGACCCTGGGTGATGGGGTGAAAGGCTTTACCCTGGACCGTGAAATGGGCAGCTTCGTGCTGACCCATGAAGACATCAAGATTCCGGAGTCCACTCAGGAGTTCGCGATTAACATGTCCAACCAGCGTCACTGGGAAGCTCCGGTACAACGCTACGTCGGCGAATTGCTGGCCGGTGAAGAAGGCCCGCTGAAAAAGAACTACAACATGCGATGGGTCGCCGCGATGGTCGCCGATGTGCATCGCATCCTGACCCGTGGTGGCGTCTTCATGTACCCGCGCGACAGCCGCGAGCCGTCCAAGCCGGGCAAACTGCGTTTGATGTATGAAGCCAACCCGATGTCGTTCCTGGTCGAACAGGCTGGCGGCGCGTCCACCGATGGTCACCAGCGCATCCTCGACATTCAGCCTGAAGGCCTGCACCAGCGTGTAGCGGTGTTCCTCGGCTCGAAAGAAGAAGTCGAACGCGCCACGGCGTACCACAAGGAATAAACCATGACCGCGCCCTGGCAGCCGTTGCTCGAGTGGTGGTTCGGTACGTTCGAATCCCCCAACGAAATAGCGGCTGACAAGGGCAGGTTATGGTTCGGCAAACGCGACAGCCAGGACCTTGAAGCGCGGACGCGTTTCGGGGACTGGGTCGAGCAGGCACTGGCTGGCGGATTGACCGAATGGGCGCAACGCCCCGAAGGTTGGCTGGCCCTGGTGCTGTTGCTTGATCAGCTCCCGCGAATGATCTTTCGCGACGCTCCCAAATCCTTTGCAGGCGATCTCAGGGCTCAGGCGCTGGTGGCGCAAGGCATTGCTGCGGATTTTGATCGGCAGCTGCGACCTATCCAGCGGGTGTTTATCTACCTGGTGTTCGAGCACTGCGAGAATCTGGCGGTGCAGAATGAGGCGGTTTCAAGGTACATCGATCTGGTCGCTCAACAGCCGGAGACCGATCGAACGTTGTTTACCGATTATCTGAATTATGCCGAGAAACATCAGCAGGTGATTGCGCGGTTTGGACGGTTTCCGCACAGGAATGCGGTGTTGGGGCGCGAATCAACGGCTGAAGAGTTGGCATTTCTCTCCAGGCCTGGGTCTCGGTTCTAGAGTTTCATTGCGGCTGATGCCGCCTTCGCGGGCAAGCCTCGCTCCTACAGAGTCATGCGCTGCCTGAAATGCAGCGCTAATTCTGTAGGAGCGAGGCTTGCTCGCGAAGGGGCCCGCAAGAGCGCTTAGATCCTGAAGCTACCCACCAACTGCTTCAACCGCGCCGCCTGCTGCTCAAGAT
>DQGF01000513.1 GCA_003525045.1 Pseudomonas sp.
GTGTGACGCTCATACCGTCTTTGCTGATGGTGAACACTTCGGCTTCTTTCTTGGCCCGAGCAGCCTTGCTCTTGCCACTGGCCGGGTTGCTGATGGCCTGGTGAGTCTGGTTCAGCACCTTCAGCGCCAGACCGTAAACGATTTCCTGAAAGGCCGGATCGTCCTTGAAACTGGAGAGAATCCGGCTGATCGGGAATTTGCTGCTCAGGTCTTCCAGGGCCGCGATGTCGGCAGCCTCGGCGTCCTTGAGTTGCTTGAGTTCACCCATCAGTTCGTAGGCTGTGTCGTCGTCGAAGCGGTCGTGAGCCTGGCGAATCGCGGCGCGCAGCTCGCGGATCTGGTCGCTTTCGCGGGTGGACTGGAAGGCATCCAGGACCATCTCGCTGATAGTCTTGGCCTGGGGCATGTGCTGTGAAAGATTGATGGAGTTTTCGTATTCCGCTTTGGACGACAAGGTGACTACGGATTCAGCGGTATTGGAATCGGACATTGAAATTTCACTACTTCTTTTAACTTGGGTTGGGGCGAGAAAGCACGGGGCCTTTTCAGGCCGCCTAATCTATTGGACCTACGCCGCATTGTCACGGCTGTCGGACAAAACACCTGACAGCTCCTACACGGGGGCGGTCTTCAGGGAATGGAACGTTTGGTAAAATCTGATCGAACGTCCGCAGAACAAACCGCTGGCGACACCTGACGCACACGCCTTGAGCAACGTGACCGGCAGTGTCTTCGATTGTTGCGGGTGAATCTCGGCTTCATAGCCAAAGTAGTAGTAGACGGCAAAGAACAGCAGATAGAGCACCAGAGTTTTGATCGTACCCGGCAGGATCAACCCGGTACCCGTGTCATCCAGCGCGACACCATTGCGTGAAAAAATCACCAGTGCGGCGGCGCTGCCCACCATTACGGCGACCAACCAGAAGCCTACCGTTAACGATGGATGGATCGACAGGTTCAGCGAATACAGGGACCAGCCGAGCAAAATCGGCGGAGTGACCAAAAACGAGGTTTTACTTTCGCGGGTTGGGAAAAGGGCTTTGATGCCGAGGTAGCAGAGCAGCAGAAAGATCGCATAAACCCACCCCGGGGTGTTTTGCAAGGTGATTAGCATGTTGCCGCGTCCGTGCTGAAGAGCTAGCGGGGAACAATACTCGCTTTTTCGGTGCGAACGGCACAAAAAGTTCGACTTCAGAGGCTGTTTTTAGTGTTAGTAAATATTTCGGTTTTCAGGGGCATGATACTGTCAAAGTTGACTGTTCGACCGCGTGATTACAGGCGATGCAGGCGCCACTATCCCTCACGCTTGTCCCGGTGTGTTCAGGTTTATTGAGCGCACCGCCATTGCGGACGCGGTTTGTTCATCCACCGCCAGCGAAAAGCGAAAGCTCGCGCCGCGTCCGTGAATATCGATCAGCTGGATCTCGCGACCGTGCAATTGCAGGATCCGATGGACGATGCGCAGCCCGAGCCCGCCATCGCGTCGCGCCCCACCAATATTGAACGGGCGCAGGAATAGGCCTTCGCGCAGTTCAGGCGCGATACCCGAGCCGGTATCGCTGACGGTGACTTCGACAAAAGGCCCCAGGGGACGCAGGCTGAGTTCGATTTCTCCACCTTGCGGGGTATGGCGTAGCGCATTGTCGAACAGGTTGGTGAGCACTCGTTCGATCAATCCCAGGTCGGCGCAGGCGGCCGAAACGTTGGCGGCGAAGCTGGCTTTCAGTTCGACTTGGCGCGCCTCGGCGGTCAGTTCGAATTTCTGGAAGATGTCCTGCACCAGATCGGTCAGGGAGAAGCGCTCCAGCACCGGTTGCACGAAACCGTGTTCCAGGCGCACCAGTTCCAGCAGCGACTGCGCCAGGCCACCGACCTTGCGGCTTTGATCCAGGGCGATGCCCAGGTAGCGGCGACGGTCGGCGGGGGACAAGGTGGCATCCTTGAGCGACAGGGTTTCCAGGTAGCCGTGCAGCGAGGCCAGAGGCGTGCGCAGGTCGTGGGAAATGTTCGCCACCAGTTCGCGGCGTTCTTGATCCTGGCGGGTCAGCGAGCGCCATTGTTCACTGAGGCGTGATTGCATCTGCCGGAAGGTGGCGTCGAGTACGGCGATTTCATCGTGACTGGCGGCCTTTTCTATCGGGGCCGAAGCAGGTGGCGGCACCGGTACGCCGTCGATGTCGAACTGGCTGACGGTTTCGGTCAAACGGCGCAACGGCCGGGTGATCAGCGCAAAGGCCGTGAGGCCGGCAATCAGACACAGCAAGGCTGTCAGCCCAATGGACAACAGGGCGGTATTGAGCGCTGCGCTGGTGGCGCCGCGTTCAGCGAGGCGGTCGTACTCTTCGCTGAGCAACACGACATACAGATAGCCTGCCGGTTTGCCATTGACCTGCAGTGGCGCGGCGCTGAACACCTTGCGCCCATCGGCGCTGCGCGGGTCATCACCGAGAATCGGCAGGGCATCGCCCTTGAGCAGACGCTGGATCGGTGCCAGGTCGACCTGCTCCCGGCGTATCCGCCCCTCGGGGGCCGCGCTGCCGGCAATCCTGCCTTCGGTGTCCAGCAGATAGACCTCGACGCTGGGGTTGACTTGCATCAGCTTGCTGAACAGATCGCGCACGGCATCAGGCATCAGGCCATTGGCATCCATCAGCACAGTGTCGTGGGCGATATGCTGTGCCAGATTCCGCGAGAGCCCCTGTACCACCTCCAGTTCATGCATCTGGCTGGAGCGCACCTGCATCCACGCCGAGGTAGCGCAGCACACCAGCAACAGCACGGCGAAGACCAGGGACAGGCGTTGCGTCAGGGTCAGACTCATGAGCGCTATTTCTCCTTCGTCGCGAACTTGTAGCCACGACCCCACACCGTGAGGATTCGCGTCGGTTGTGCCGGATCGGCCTCGATTTTCGCGCGCAGGCGGTTGATGTGCGTGTTGACCGTGTGTTCGTAGCCTTCGTGGCTGTAACCCCACACGGCGTTGAGCAAGTCCATGCGCGAGAACACTTTGCCGGGCTGGCGGGCGAAGAAATACAACAGGTCGAACTCTCGGGGCGTGAGGTCGAGGCGGCGGCCGTCAAGGGACACCTCGCGGGTGATCGGGTCGATGGCGAGACCGTCCGTGATCAGGCTGCCGGCGTCCATTTTCAGGTTGCGGGCCATGGCATCGACCCGTCGCAGTAGCGCTTTGACCCGGGCGACCAGCTCTAGTATGGAAAAGGGTTTGGCCAGGTAGTCGTCGGCACCGAGTTCGAGCCCGAGAATCCGATGGACTTCGCTGGAGCGCGCGCTGGTGATGATGATCGGTGTATAGCGGGCCATGGCGCGGGCGCGACGGCAGATTTCCAGGCCGTCGACACCGGGCAGCATCAAGTCGAGGATCAGTGCATCCCAGCTTCCTTGCTGCAGCAGGCGCATGCCTTCGTCGCCGTCGGCGCAGTGCACCACCTCGAACTGCTCATCACGTAGATGCAGGCAGATAAGGTCGGCGATATGCAGGTCGTCCTCGACCACGAGGACGCGTTTGGTCTGTTCCATCAAGCTCAATCCTTCGGCGCAATGAGCGCATTGTGCGGGTTTTCCTCGGCTGGAGTTATCACGAATTGTTTAACTCTCCGTGAGGGTTTGGCGATCAATCCAAGCCTACGCTGTGTTCCATGTCAGGCACCTGGATTTATCGGAGAAGACCATGTTTTCACGGCGGAAATTTCTTGGAGCGTGCGGCGGGCTGGGGGCTGCAGCTCTGGTGGTCGGTGTATTGCCAAAATTTGCCGCAAGTTCTGCTTTGGTCAGTAATGCCAACGCGGCGGAGGTTTTCGAGGTGACCCACAGCGACAGCGAATGGCGCGCCATGCTCAGTGCCGAACAGTACGAAATCCTGCGCGAAGAAGGCACCGAACGGGCCTATAGCAGTCCGCTGAACAATGAACACCGTGAAGGCATTTTCGCCTGCACCGGCTGCGATCTGGCGCTGTTCTCCTCCACGACCAAGTTCGACAGCCGCACCGGCTGGCCGAGCTTCTGGGCGCCGCTGGACAAGGCCGTGGCCACTCGTCAGGACCGGTCCTTCGGCGTTGTGCGCGAAGAGGTTCACTGCCGGCGATGTGGCGGTCATCTGGGTCATGTCTTCGATGACGGGCCCAAGCCCACCGGTCTGCGTTACTGCATGAACGGTCTGGCGCTGACCTTCAAGCCACAAGCGGTTTGATTCTTTTTCGCTCTTTTGATGCAGGTAGACGTCATGTGGCTTCTGGTCCTCGCTTATCTCGGTGGTGTGCTGACGATCGTCAGCCCGTGCATTCTGCCGGTACTGCCGTTCGTCTTCGCTCGCACCGGACAGCCGTTCATGAAGAGCAGCGCGCCGTTGCTGCTGGGAATGGCGCTGACCTTCGCGCTGGTCGCCTCATTGGCGGCGGTGGGTGGCGGTTGGGTGGTGCAACTCAATCAGTACGGTCGCTGGCTCGCGTTGCTGTTCGTTGCACTGTTCGGGCTGACCTTGATGCTGCCGCGATTGGCCGAACGTTTGACGCGTCCACTGGTGGCGGCCGGCAGTCGGTTATCTGAAGCCGCGGGTGCCGATTCCCGACCGCGTCCCGGCGCATCGTTCCTGATCGGCGTCGCCACGGGCCTGCTCTGGGCACCTTGCGCCGGGCCGATTCTGGGCCTGGTGCTGACCGGTGCAGCGCTGCAAGGGGCAAGCATCGCCACCACCTTGTTGCTGCTGGCCTATGCCGCAGGTGCCGCCACCTCCCTTGCCGTGGCACTGCTGCTCGGCGGTAAAGTCTTTGCTGCGATGAAGCGCTCCATCGGTGCTGGTGAATGGGTTCGCCGAGGCCTGGGTGCTGCGATGCTGGCTGGTGTGGCGGCGATTGCCCTGGGGCTGGATACCGGAATTCTGGCGCGGGTTTCGACGGCGTCCACCGGTGGTATCGAGCAGGCGCTGGTGGGACGATTGGCCGGCAAGTCACCAAGCGCTGGCGGGGCGATGATGGCGCGAGACCCCGGCAATGCGATGAAGGCGGCTGACAAGGCGCCGGGCTCGTTGCCGATCGAGGGCAACCTGCCACCGCTGGACGGCGCGGTGCAATGGCTCAACTCGCCACCGCTTACGGCGCAGGCGTTGAAAGGCAAAGTCGTGCTGGTGGATTTCTGGACCTACTCCTGCATCAACTGCCTGCGCACCCTGCCGTATGTGAAGGCCTGGGCCGAGAAGTACCGCGATCAGGGCCTGGTGGTGATCGGCGTCCATGCACCGGAGTTTGCCTTCGAACGGGATGTAGGCAATGTCACCAAGGCCATGAAGGACCTGGGCATCAACTACCCGGTGGCCATTGATAACGACTACCGGATCTGGCGCGCTTTCAACAACGAATACTGGCCGGCTCACTACTTTGCCGACGCTCAGGGGCGCATTCGTTATCACCATTTTGGTGAAGGCGAGTACGCCGAATCCGAGCGGGTGATCCAGCAACTGCTGCGCGAAGCCGGTGCCACCAAGGTGGCTGATGGTCTGATCAATGCGAATGCCGAGGGTGTTCAACTCGCCCCGGACATGGGCGAAGTGCAATCGCCGGAAACCTATGTCGGCTACCAGCGTTCGGAGCATTTCGTCCCGGAATCCAGCCTGATGCCGGACAAGGTGGCGACGTACAGCCCGCCGTCGCAATTGGCACTCAATGACTGGAGCCTGGGCGGCCAATGGAGTGTCGGTTCGGAGCGAGCCACTTCAAGCGCGCCGGCCAGTCGCATCGTCTACCGTTTCCACGCCCGCGACCTGCATCTGGTACTGGGGCCTGGCGCCGATGGCAAACCGGTGCGTTTCAAGGTCTTGATCGACGGCAAAGCCCCGGGCGATGCCCATGGCACGGACGTGGCGCCCGATGGCAGCGGCAGCGTGACCGAGCAACGTCTGTACCAGCTGGTGCGCCAGACCGGCAGCGTCACGGACCGGACCTTCAGCATCGAGTTTCTCGATCCGGGAGTCTCGGCCTATGCCTTTACTTTCGGTTGATCGCTCTTCCATTTCCCCAGGAGTCAGCCTCATGAAAACTCTGTTCACCTGGCGCCGCGCCCTGTTGGGGCTGGTCGCCGCTGGTGTCATCGGTCAATGCGCGGCGTTTTCTTTCGGTGCCGTTGAGGACGCAGTCATTATTCCTCCGCCGGCCCTCGACGAAACCACCCAGGCCCGTAGCGAAACCGCGGTCTTTGCCGGCGGTTGCTTTTGGGGCGTCCAAGGCGTGTTCCAGCATGTCAAAGGCGTGAAGAAAGCCGTCTCCGGTTACGCTGGCGGTACAGCCAACACCGCTCGATACGAACAGGTCAGCGAGGGTGATACCGGCCACGCAGAGTCCGTCGAAGTGACCTTCGATCCGACTCAGGTGAGCTATGGCAGCTTGCTGCAAATCTACTTCTCGGTGGCCCATAACCCGACCGAACTCAATCGTCAGGGTCCTGACACCGGCACTCAGTACCGCTCGGCGATTTTCCCGCAAAGCAGCGAACAGCAGCGCGTGGCTCAGGCCTACATCGCCCAGCTCGACGCCGCCCATTTGTTCAACAAGCCCATTGTGACCAAGCTGGAAAGCTACAACGGTTTCTACCCGGCGGAGGAGGAGCATCAGGACTTTCTGACTGAACACCCGACCTATCCCTACATCGTGATCAACGACCTGCCGAAGGTGGCGCAGTTGAAGCAGCTGTATCCGGATCGGTATCAGGAAAAACCTGTACTGGTGAAGGCGGGGATGTGAGCAGATAGGTAGGGCATGGCACTTAGTTCAACACCTGTTGAGCCGGCTAGCGCTGACCCCACTTCTGCATGGCGAAGTCGACGAATACGTCCTGGCGATCCCTGGTCAGGGCTTGATGATCGGCATCGAACTTAAACTGCCGATTCGCGACCAAACATTGATCGCCGCCCGGGATAACGGTTTGTTGATCAACGTGACACGGGGCAAGATCATCCGCGTGCTGCCGCCGCTAACGATCGATGAGCGAGAGGTGGAGATGATTGTCAGCGGGAAGTCGGGCGGTGAAAGCGGCCTGAAATCTATCTCAGTAGTGATATCTACACATCACGATGCATATTTCACCGTCCTCGACTGCGTAGACCAAGCGATGCTCGGCAGTGTTCCGGCGTGACCAGAAGCCGCTCAAGTTGTGTTTGAGTGGTTCAGGTTTTCCAAGCCCGTCGAATGGCTCGCGCTGGATAGATTTGATCAGCAGGTTGATTCGCTTGAGTCCTGCCTTATCGTTTTGTTGGAACCACAGGTAGTCATCCCAACCTTCCGGGGTGAACTCAATATTCATTCTTCGATGAGTTGCCTGGTTTTGGTTTTCCCTGCCCGCAGGTTGCCAATCGATTTGATCAGGCGCTCAGCATCGGTTGGGGAGCGCAGCAGATAGGCCGTCTCTTCGACTCGAGACGTTTCCGTGACTGATGTAGTCCTGATCCGATTATTGCGCCATCCTCTCGCATCCAAGTTTTTCTATCCCGCCTGCGTCTGGCCTTGGCTCATCCGGAGCAGTTGACGGCCCTTGGCTTGGCAAAACGGCAACGGTTTTCTGGAAGGGTGGTTTGGCGCTCGCATGGTTCAGGCCCACGGCGAGAAGGGCGAGCGATATAGTGCTCTCAAATAAGCGGGGTGTGTGGCAGGGCGTTGATGAAATCGGTGATTACTTTCCGGTTGGCCAGTCGAAGTTTCGAGCCGCTGAACTCCTCGAACAGTCGCTGATGCGCGGCAAATCCACTGAACCCTTCCTGCGTCCGATAGCTGCCGGCCCAGTCCAGCAACGCAATCAACAACTCATCGTTGTCATTGCGCTTAGCCTCTCGCTGGCGAATATTGATGACGCATTCTTCGTCTTCAACACACAACCAGATCAGCGCCGTGGCCCGGTGGATAAGTTCGCTGACCATCCAACCGTAAACCCCCTCGATCACCCAGCGCTCTTGACAGGCCGCAATCCGCGCCATCGCCAAAGACTCGCTTCGGGGACGGGCGATGCTGTGTTCGTCGGATAGCCAGTAAATCGAATCCAGATCAACCCACGGCACTTGCAGATGTCCGGCCAATCGCTCGGCCAGCCAGCTTTTACCGGAACCGGAGTTACCAATGATCAGGGTTCGAGTGGGGTTCATATGCAACACCGATCAATGTGGGAGCGAGCCGGCTCCGGGCGGCGTTCCGACGAAGCAGGCGACTCGGTCTCCCCCCGTCAGTCATCATCCTCAGGCGCCACCATCCGCGTCTTCGGCGACCCATCCGCATTCAACTGATAAATCTCCTGCGGCTGTCCTTTTTCATTAAAGAACACCTGCCCGATCCCCGCCGAATTCCACAGCCGCTCCCCCGCTTCAGCATGCTCCGGAACGTGCGGAACAATGCGCATGCGCCGGCGCTTGGTCAGCCAGTTCAGCGGCGAGCGCGGCGCATAGAGCCAGCGGTTGAGCCGGTCGAACCACTCGAGCAGGCTCGGCGGAAATTCGTTTTTTATACCGCTACTGGTGACCTGCCAGATCCTCGGACCCGCCTTGCGATGTCGGATAAGGACTTCATAGACGAAGGAATAATGCACATCGCCCGACAGCACCACGTAGTTCCCGGGTGTACGCGAGTGTCGGAAAATGTTCAGGATCACCTGTGCCGCACCGCGATGGGCCATCCAGTTTTCCGCGTCCACCAGCAAGGGATAACCAAACCAGCTGAAGACGCGCTGCACGGTTTCGATCAGTTTGACGCCGAAGATCGGTGCCGGCGAAACGATGATCGCCGAAGGATGATCCAGCAATTCCTGTTGCAGCTCGCTGAGAGCTTCCCAGTCCAGCAATCCCGAGGGTTGCTTGAGCGTCATCTCGCTGCGCCAGCGCCGGGTGCGGGTGTCGAGCACCACCATCGCCGGGCTGGTCGGCAGCACGTAGTGCCAGTTCTGAAACCTCAGCAGTTCATCGATCAACTCGTCCTGGACATCATTGTCAAGGTAACGGTCCTGCCCCGTGGCACTCAACAAACGGGTTTTCTGCAGCACATCGCCGAACGCATCCGGATTGTTGCCCCAGCCCTGGCACAGCATGTAGGCGATCAGCGCATTGCCGATGATGCGCTTGGAGAACGGATGGCCGTAGGCCGTTTCCTCCCATTGCGCGGAAAGATTCCAGTCATCGGTAATGTCATGGTCGTCGAAAATCATCAGGCACGGTACATGCGCGAGCGCTCGGGCGACCTTGCCAAGACCGGCCTTGAAGCTGTCGATCCGTGTCTGTTCCAGCGCATACCGCTCACGCCGTTCGGGAATCAATTTCGGCGGTTTCGGGGCGATCAACGTCCATGGCGTCGGCGACCACACCAGCAGGTACATGGCCATGACCTCGGCGAAGGTCACCAAATGGTTGTCGGCGCTGCTACTGGTGAAAATCGGCTTGCGCGCCCCGCCGAAAAATCGGTCACGCAGGGTTTCGTTGCTCTGCAACGCCGGTAACAAATCCGCACGATGGTAGTAACTGGCCGAGTGCTCGTAGAGCTTGGCGCTGTCGCTCACTACCGCGCCTTCGAGGTGCTCCTCGAACAGTCCCAGCCGCTCGATCAAGGCATGAATGGCCCGCAACGTTGGCCCTGCGACATCGTCGGCATACACCTGATCGCCGCTCATCATCAACAATGCCGGACGGTTTGCTGCCTGCGGCTCGGCCTCCAGCAAACGATCGACACAGAGCAAGCCATCCGGCGCCGGGAAGTGCGGCTTGCGGCAGGAACCGTGCAGCAGTTGATCGATCCGTGAGCGCAGGACGAAATTCGGGCAACCGGCCTCGCCGTACAGCAAGTGCGGGGCCCAGTCGGCGATGCCCGACTCGGCGCCATCGTCTTCGCCGATCAACAGGTCGTACTCGATCAGTGTGTCGCAGGGCAGAGGGCTGTCCAGTGGCACATCGATCAAATGCACGAAAGCGTGAGTACCGACCGGGATGACCGTGCACTGCGTGTCATCCAGGCGGATATCGCCGGTATTCTGCAAGCGCAACGTCAGCGACAATGCCCGCGACCCCACTAGCCACAACACCAGTCGCGTGGGCTCCAGGCGCCGCAACAGCGGGCCGACCAGGACAGGGGGCAGGGGTTGATGAGCGTCAAGCAAGGGTGAAGACATGGGCATCCGGTTTCAAGACTCAAGGTGCAGAGACGCAGGATGATAGCGCAGCTGGTGCAAATGAATCGTTGCCAACTTACATCGGGGTCGTGCACATGTCCGTACCAAACCGTCGGCTGATTCTGTTGCGATGGGTATCTTTGAGGATCTCGAAATACTTCGATGCGGTTCCAAAGTCTCACGCTTCAACAACCACCCAAAAGGGCATCGCTTTGGTTGGAGGCTTTAGTGTGGTGTTGCCTGTGCATCCAGCAGCTTGAAGTAACCCAAAGATGTTCATTTGAAAAAAAGGGAATAGCAGATGATTGATTTCAACAACAAAGGCTTCTTCAAACTCAAGCAAAACGACGAATACGCAGAGCGCGTCACTGCGTTGCTACTGGAAGGGGAGCAGGTCGTCGACTCCTACAAATCCATGCGCGACGGAGTGGTGTTTACCAACAAACGTATCATTGCGGTCAACGTGCAGGGCATCACTGGCAGCAAGAAAGACTTCACCTCGCTGCCGTACAAAAACATCGTGGCTTATTCGGTGGAAACGTCCGGGACGTTTGACCTGGATTCGGAGTTGGAGATTTATTTTTCGTCATTGGGGAAGGTGAAGTTTGAATTCACCGGCAGGACTTCGATGGTGGAGATTTCGAAGCTGATTTCTCAGCATTTGCTGTGAGCAGAGTGGCTGCCGGATTGACGCTTTGCGCTCGTGTGGGGGGGGCTCCGCGCCCTCGATGGGCGACTCTATCAACCTCTGGAACGCCGCTTGGCCCGTCTTCACAGACCAAGAGGCAATCCCAATCGATCGTGTAAACCTAAGCCTCCCAGCCCGCCCCACTGACCGCCGCTTGCGCCAATGGGTGCAAGTCTGCCCCCTGATGCGCCATCTGCCAGGCCAGCAACTCCTGGCGCATGCCGGGCGTCCAGTACATCTGCAGATGATTGCGCACCCCGAGCACGGCCTGCTGCTGGTCCGGTTCGCTAGCGAAGTACAGGGCGATCTGGTTGGCCATTTTGATCAGGTTGGCAGTGCTCATCGGCGTACCTCCGCTTTGGCGCCACGCACCTGACGGCGTTCGTTGAGCAGACGGTGCTGTTCGTCGCTGAATGCCTGGAAGCGTTTTTGCCACTCCGAAGGGTGGTAGACGCGGCTGACTTCCACGGCGGTGACCTTGTACTCCGGACAGTTGGTGGCCCAGTCGGAGTTGTCGGTGGTGATGACGTTGGCCCCCGATTCAGGGAAGTGGAAGGTGGTGTACACCACGCCCGGGGCTACCCGTTCGGTGACCCGCGCACGCAGTACGGTTTGGCCCGCGCGGCTGCCGATGCCGACCCAGTCACCTTCGTTGATGCCACGGCTCTCGGCGTCGGTCGGGTGGATTTCCAGGCGGTCTTCGGCGTGCCAGGCGACGTTGTCGGTACGCCGGGTCTGGGCGCCGACGTTGTACTGGCTGAGGATGCGCCCGGTGGTCAGCAGCAGGGGATAGCGATTGTTGACCTTTTCCTCGGTGGGCACGTAGCCGGTGAGCATGAAGCGCCCCTTACCGCGCACGAATTCGTCGATGTGCATGGTCGGCGTGCCGTCCGGTGCCGCGGCGTTACATGGCCATTGCAGGCTGCCGTGGCGATCCAGTTCGGCGTAGCTGACGTTGGTGAAGGTCGGCGTCAGGCTGGCGATTTCATCCATGATTTCCGACGGGTGCTGGTAGTTCATCGGGTAACCCAGGGCGTTGGCCAGGGCCACGGTGCCTTCCCAGTCGGCTTTGCCGCCCAGGGGTTCCATGACTTTGCGCACCCGGGAGATGCGCCGCTCGGCGTTGGTGAAGGTGCCGTCTTTTTCCAGGAACGAGCTGCCCGGCAGGAACACATGGGCGAACTTGGCGGTTTCGTTGAGGAAAATGTCCTGCACCACCACGCACTCCATGGCCGACAGTGCCGCAGTGACGTGCTGGGTATTGGGATCGCTCTGGGCGATGTCTTCGCCTTGGCAATACAGGCCTTTGAAGCTGCCGCCCAAGGCTGCTTCGAACATGTTGGGGATGCGCAGGCCCGGGTCGGGTTGCAGGATGACGTTCCAGGCCTGTTCGAATTGCGCCCGTACTACTTCGTTTGAGATGTGCCGATAGCCGGGCAGCTCGTGGGGAAAGGAGCCCATGTCGCAGGAACCCTGAACGTTATTCTGCCCGCGCAGCGGGTTCACGCCCACGCCTTCGCGGCCGATGTTGCCAGTGACCATGGCCAAGTTGGCGATGCCCATCACCGCGGTGCTGCCCTGGCTGTGCTCGGTAACGCCGAGGCCGTAGTAGATGGCCGCGTTGCCGCCAGTGGCATACAGACGGGCGGCGGCGCGGATGTCGGCAGGTTCTACGCCGCAAATGGGGCCAAGGACTTCCGGCGAGTTTTCCGCGCGGCTGACGAACTCGCTCCAGCGGGCGAAATCGCTGCCCTCGCAACGGGCGTCGATAAAGGCCTGGTCGAGCAGGCCTTCGGTGACGATGACGTGGGCCAGGGCGTTGAGCATGGCGACGTTGGTGCCCGGGCGCAGGGCCAGGTGCAGTTCGGCGCGGGCATGCACCGAGTCCACCAGATCAATGCGTCGTGGATCGATGACGATCAGCCGCGCGCCTTCCCGCAGGCGGCGTTTGAGTTGGGAGGCGAACACCGGGTGGGCGTCGCTGGGGTTGGCGCCCATCACCAGGATCACGTCGGCCTGCATCACCGAATCGAAACTCTGGGTGCCGGCGGACTCGCCCAGGGTTTGTTTCAGGCCATAGCCGGTCGGCGAGTGGCAGACCCGCGCACAGGTGTCGACGTTGTTGTTGCCGAAGGCGGCGCGCACCAGTTTTTGCACCAGGTAGGTTTCTTCGTTGGTGCAGCGGCTGGAAGTGATGCCACCAATGGAGTCGCGGCCGTATGTTTGCTGCAGCCGGCGGAATTCACTGGCGGCGTAGGTCACCGCTTCATCCCAGCTGACTTCCTGCCAAGGGTCGTTGATGTGCTGGCGGATCATCGGCTTGGTGATGCGATCCGGGTGGGTGGCATAGCCCCAGGCAAAGCGCCCTTTGACGCAGGAGTGGCCGTGGTTGGCCTGGCCGTTCTTGTCCGGAACCATGCGCACCAGCTGGTCGCCTTTCATCTCCGCGCGGAACGAGCAGCCCACGCCGCAATAGGCACAGGTGGTGATCACGCTACGCTCGGGCTGACCCAGTTCGACCACGCTTTTTTCCATCAGGGTCGCGGTGGGACAGGCTTGCACACAGGCGCCGCAGGACACGCATTCCGAGTCGAGGAAGTTTTCGCCACCGGCGGCCGCGACCCGGGATTCAAAACCGCGCCCGGTAATGGTCAGGGCAAAGGTGCCCTGGGTCTCTTCGCAGGCGCGCACGCAGCGGTTACAGACGATGCACTTGCTCGGGTCGTAGTCGAAGTAGGGGTTGGAAGTGTCCTTCACGTCGGCCAGATGGTTGTCGCCTTCGTAGCCGTAACGCACCTCCCGCAGGCCGACCTGACCGGCGACGGTTTGCAGCTCGCAATTGCCGTTGGCCGAGCAGGTCAGGCAGTCCAGCGGGTGATCGGAGATGTACAGTTCCATGACGTTGCGGCGCAGGGTCGCGAGCTTCGGCGTCTGGGTATGCACGCTCATGCCTTCGCTGACCGGCGTGGTGCAGGACGCCGGGTAGCCGCGCATGCCGTCGATCTCCACCAGGCACATGCGGCACGAGCCGAAGGCTTCCAGGCTGTCGGTGGCACACAGTTTGGGAATAGTGGTGCCCAGCAGCGCAGCGGCGCGCATCACCGAGGTCCCTTCGGGCACGCTGATGCTGCGGCCGTCGATGTTCAGGGTGACCTGCACCTGGCTGTCGCGCGCTGGAGTGCCGAGATCGATATCGGTGTTCGGGTCGAAGAGAGTGATCATTGGTCGGCCTCCGAGGCTTGCAGACCGAAGTCGGCGGGGAAGTGCTTGAGGGCGCTGGCGACCGGAAAGGAGACCATGCCGCCCAACGCGCACAGCGAACCGTATTGCAGGGTGTCGCACAGGTCCTTGAGGATGATCACCTGCTCATCACGACCGCTCTGGTCAGGCGCGGCCAGCAGGCGGTCGATCACCTCCACGCCCCGGGTTGAGCCGATGCGGCATGGGGTGCATTTGCCGCAGGATTCCTCGGCGCAGAACTGCATGGCGAAGCGCGCCATGTGGGCCATGTCCAGGCTGTCGTCAGCCACCACCACACCGCCGTGACCGAGCATCGCGCCGATAGCGGCGAAGGCTTCGTAATCCAGCGGAGTGTCGAATTGCGAAGGTGGCACCCAGGCGCCGAGCGGGCCGCCAACCTGCGCGGCCTTCAGCGGCCGGCCACTGGCGGTACCACCGCCGTAGTCTTCCACCAGTTCTCGCAGGGTCAGGCCAAAGGCCCGTTCCACCAAGCCACCATGACGAATATTGCCCGCCAGCTGGAAGGGCATCGTGCCGAGGGAGCGGCCCATGCCGTAATCGCGATAGAACTGCGCGCCTTTTGCCAGAATCAGTGGCACCGAGGCGAGGGTCAGCACGTTGTGCACCAGCGTCGGCAGGCCAAACAGGCCCTTCAACGCAGGAATCGGCGGCTTGGCGCGGACAATCCCGCGCTTGCCTTCGAGCGAGTCCAGCAGCGCGGTTTCCTCACCGCAGATATAAGCGCCGGCACCCACCCGCACTTCCATATCGAACGCCTGACCGCTACCGCCGACATTGGCGCCGAGGTAACCGTTGGACCGGGCAATGTTCAGCGCCTGGCGCAGTGTGGCCACGGCATCCGGGTATTCCGAGCGCACATAGATGTAGCCGTAAGTGGCGCCGACGGTGATGCCGGCGATGGCCATGCCTTCGATCAGCAGGAAGGGGTCGCCTTCCATCAACATGCGATCGGCGAAGGTGCCGGAGTCGCCTTCGTCGGCGTTGCACACAATGTACTTCTGCGCCGCCTGGGTGGCGCGCACCGTGCGCCATTTGATCCCGGCAGGGAAAGCCGCGCCGCCACGGCCACGCAGGCCTGAATCGAATACTTCCGTAGCGGTCTGCTCGCCGCCCACTGCGATGGCGCGGGTCAAGCCCTCGAAGCCGCCGTGGGCCCGGTAATCGTCCAGCGACAACGGCCGGGTAATACCGGCGCGGGCGAACAGCAGGCGTTGTTGAGTCTTCAGATAAGGCAATTCTTCCACCAGGCCCAAGGCCAGTGGATGGGTGGACGGCTCGCCTTGCAGGGCTTCGAGCACGGACGGCACATCGGCAGCGGTCAGCGGACCGAAGCCGATCCGGCCTTGCGGGCTGTCCACTTCCAGCAGCGGTTCCAGCCAGTACAGGCCGCGCGAACTGGTGCGCTGCAACTCCAGGGGCAGATTGCGATCCCGGGTCTGAGTGATAAGGGCCACCGCCACCTCATCGGCACCCACGGCACGGGCAAGAGAATCAGTGGGCAGATAAAGAGCCGGCATCATGCATCCTCCCGGCAAGCGTCGAGCAAAGCATCGAGACGCTCGGCACTGAGCCGCGCATGCACCCGGCCATCCAGCTCCAGAGCGGGCGAGCAGGCGCAGGCGCCGAGGCAATACACCGGGCGCAAACTGATGCTGCCGTCGGCGCTGCTGCCGTGGTCATCCAGTTGCAGGCGTTCGCGCAACTGCGCCGCAAGCTCCTCGGCGCCGCGACTCTTGCAGGACTCAGCCCGGCACAGACGCAGGATATGCCGGGCGGGCGGCGCGGTACGGAAGTCATGGTAAAAGCTGATCACCCCGCGAATCTCGGCCTGACTCTGATTGAGGGCGTGGGCAATCTCGGGGACGGCCGCATCGGGGATGTAACCGATGCGTTCCTGAATATCATGAAGAATGGGCAACAGTGCACCCGGAGAGCCCTTGTGGCGCTCCAGCAGGCTGTTGACCAAAGGCAGGTGCAACATCTCATCAGGCATTCAGCAATCCTCACGGTCACGGACAAACCAGATGGTTGTCGGTCGTCCGAAAGTGTCGGCTGCGGCACTCACACCACGTCACGGTATCGTGGCAATTTCAGGCCGTTGGCCAGGGCACCCTGAGCGGGCATCTTGTTGTGCCCGGTGCGGTCTTTGCCGCACCTCTTAAAGGGCATAAAGGCAGCTTGCCACGCTGCTTTTGATTCAACAGCACCAAAGCGACGTGTTCGGTTCTTTCTACGACCTTCTATTGAGTCTAGAAGAGTGCGGCCGAAGGCGTCGTCCCTGAATGGTCGGGGACTATGTGCAGCGCTATCGCGAATCATGCTTGAACCACCCCCGACCCGCTGCTGATGCACCAGTTTCCAGTGCTTGTGCCAAGCTGATGGAGTGTTAATACGCCTGCCGCTCAGGCAAACCTCAGGAAGCCCATGACATGAAGCGCACTCATGCATCGCACGTCCGTCGAGAATTCTTCAAAGCAGTCGGGTTCTACTTTCGTGTTGTCTGGCCGATCTTTTCCGTACTGTTTTTTCTGATCGTGCTGTTCGGTCTCATCATCAGCCACCTGGAGGGCTGGGATCCTTTTGACGGCATCTATTTCGGCTTCGTGACCGGTTTGACCATTGGCTATGGAGAGCTCGTACCAAAACTTGGTGCCTCGCGGGTTCTGGCGATTTTGCTGGGGTTCAACGGGGTGCTGATGACGGCGATATTTGCGGCGATCAGTGTTCGGGCGATTGAGGTTGCAGTGCGGGCGGCGGGGCATGAAGAGTCGGGTAAGCCGATGGCGTGAAGTCATGCTTGGTTGCTACTGGAAGGGGAGCAAGCCATCGACTCCTGAAAATCCATGCGCGACGACGTGGTGTTTACCAACAAACGCATCATCGCGGTCAACGTGCAGGCCATCACCAGCAGGTAGAAAGCCCCGAAAGAACTCGGGGCTAACAATGCCAGTCAATTCACCGCAAACCCTGTAGGAGCAAAGCTTGCTCGCGAAAGCGCCAGACCATCCAACATCAATGCTGAATGCCCTACCATCATCCCAAGCAGTCCGCTCCCCCAGACTTTACACCTCACCGACCGACATCAGAACCATCCCGCCATTTCCCAGCCACTACCCTTCAGACTTCGCCCCCGCCCGCTTAGACGCCAGCTCATTGTCCCGATCCCGATTCAGCACCTTCACCGCATCATCCACCACCGCCTTACTCATCGCCGTCAAATAATGCGCGGCCCAGGCGTGGTAATCCGTGTCTCTGGCGTAAGCCGCATCTTTGGTCAGCGCCTTGGCGAGGAACAGAAAATCAGAAGCCATGGCCAACGCATCGCCGAGCGGGACGTTGCGGGTGACGTGGAATAGAGGTTGATCGGAGCAATAAATGGCGGGGGTTAGGCCGATGGTTTTGAGTTCGGGTTGCTCGGTCATTTGTCACCTCCGATGAGCGAGAGGCGGTTGGAGAGGGTAGATGGTGGGGAGTTACGCGATTGGGAATCGCGTTGAGGGAAAAGCCAAATTTCGTACGGATCCATACTGCACATTGCAAAGCTCCTTAATTTGAAGAGCTGCCACAATTCGTTACCAAGCGAATGGGTGGCAGCTGTGCGCAGGTTGGTAAACCGGGAAATCAAGGAAACCGGCACGTCCGAAGACGTCCCACGCACAGCCGCCATAACGCAGATCGCAGGCGAAAAAAAAGCGCCTACGAACGCATGGCACTGTTGCGCAGTGATTTACCTCGGGTTACCAAGCCCGGTCGCTGAATTGGCAGCGACGGTGGAAGGGTATCGCGCAGACCCCATTACTGCAACTTCCAAAAGCCCTTTGCCCAGCGCTCTCTTTGAAAACCGCTAGCATTAGGCATCACAGAGAATATCCCTACCGCTATTTCGGAATGTCCTGACAGCTAACCAAAGAGCTCTGTTTTAGGCTGCTCATTAGCGCGCGCCATCGTTTGCAACAGATCGTCGCAAACCCGCATAAACCCTGGTGTTTACCGCGTTTTCTGAGACGTGCACATTGACATGGTCATTAGGCTACGGCAGCATCAATCCCAATCGCGCCCGATCCTCTGGTGCTGGCTTAGTCCGGCATTACGTTCGGGCCTTCTTGTTTCTGGAACATGGAAGTTGTCTACCCCAGCCCCTCCGAAACCGTTCCGTACATACCCTGATTTGGTTGCGCTGCTGGCCAGTAGGGGTATGCAAATCCATGACCCGTCTCGTGCAGAACGCAAACTCGCGCAGCTAGGGTATTACCGCCTCAGCGGTTACTGGTACCCGGCACGAGAGTTCAAAATGTACGGGCTTCAGCAGGAAGTCTGCGCTGTCACGGGCAAGCCTCTGCGTCTGGACACTTTCCAGGCAGCCACCTCTTTCGACACGATCGTAGACCTTTACAAGTTCGATAAACGATTGCGAATGCTCATGCTGGATGCCGTCGAGCGCCTGGAGGTTCACCTCAAGACCGTAATCGCTCACGAGGTCGGGTATCACGACCCTATGGCCTATACCAATGTGAAATTCATCCTGCACAAATGGACTCAACCGTACACGGACAACCGCGATAATACGCGGAACAAGTGGGCAGAGTGGAGCCAGAAGCAGCAGTCGCACATTGCGAGGAGCAAAGAGGATTGCATTCAGTGGCATTTCCGAGCCGGTAAATCCATCCCCGTTTGGGTCGCGGTGGAGGCATGGGATTTCGGGGACCTCTCGGAATTCTTCGAGCTGCTCAACAGCAAGTATCAAAATCTCATACTCGCGCGCTTCGGCCTGAACAACGCCAAGATGCTCAGCCGGTGGATGCAGCAGACCAGCCATTTGCGCAACCGCTGTGCGCACCATACCCGTATCTGGAATCAGGCTTCGCCTAACCCATTAGCGGTCCCCGACGACCCGTATTTTCAGACGCTGGGGCTGGATCAGCATGCGCTCAAGCGGCTGTACGGGTTGGTCGCGGTCATATGGTTTTTGCTGCAGAAGATCGCACCTGCCTCGACCTGGATCAGAGAAGTCGCGGATCTGATCGACAGCAAGCCTGCTATGCCGGGCTGCACCTTCAAAGCGATGGGGTTCCCGGATGAAACCGGGTTCCCTCGGAAACTGTTCGGGATCTAGCTGGCTTCGGCGTAAGGCTATGGCATGTATGCGAAGTGGGACTGGAAACAAAAAATGGGGATATATAGAAATGCGCAAAAATGGGATATTTTTATCGTTGTGCCCACTACATCGAAGAAAATGTGGATTTTCCTCTTTTTGTGTAATTGTTTCCTCCGCATGACAACGTTGCCATTTGCGCAATTTTGAATTTTAAATTATCAACAGGAAAAATAATATGGGTGTTCAGGGCTTCTATTTTTTAGTGCGCCGCTTTATAAGAATTGACGCAATCATGCTAATTTTTATGATTCCGTTTTTTGCTCATGCGAACGTTACTGAGGAAGAGGCGATGGCCAACTGTCATAAAATTAGTGAGTATTCCGCCGAGGGTGGCAAGTATTACAAGCTTAAGCAATACGCCAAGGCTCGGGAGCAGTACGAGCGGCAGGTTGGCTGGTCGGAGAGTTGTCAGCTGGACGAAGAGAAAATTGCGATGGCCTACAATAACGTCGCTCTCACGTATGTGCACGAAGGCAATTACCTTAAGGCCCGTGCATGGCTAAATATACTACCAAACGACAAAAAATCGATTTTCAACCTCGCAAAATTCAGTGACGATATAAAAAATTCGATCGAGAAGCTGTCTGCAAAATCAGAAGCGCAATATTGGCAATATGCTGGAGCTTCGTTATGGAATTCCATGATAATCAAGCCGCAGGGTCAAAAATATAAAGTTGAATTTCAGGGTTATTACGCTGGCCTGATGGCAATGTATTACGGTCCCAATATTGGTGAGTTTTCAACGGTATTAGACATTGATAACGGCAAGGCTAATTACACCATGAGTGGAGATGATGAAGGCGACTGTGTATACGACTTCGACATTAAAAAGGATCTGCTCAATGTAAAGCGCGCCGCAGGAGGGTGGTGCGGCTTTGGTCATAATGTGGGTGCTGAAGGTGTTTATCACAGGGTAGAGTTCTAACAGCTATCGGAGAATTTGCGAAACTGGAAGTCAGATTAAACCGAACATAGTCAGTCCTAGAATTGGGACTGGAAAAGATGGGTAAGGGGGCAGGTTTATTATCAGGAATTAGCGAAGCGCGCTGATGCGTCTATCGGGTGATCCTGCTTTCTAGATTGCCTGTCTTTTTTCATTCATTGAATGGAAATAAATCATCTTTTTTTGTGGTGACATTACGCCAGAGGCATCTTCAGTTTCGACTCTGCAGCAAAATTCGGCGCAGCGGCTTACACTCGGCGTCTGGTGCCTTTCACAATTTAGTGGTTCTAGCGAGGGAGACGACACGAATGGCTGAAGCGTCGGGCCAGCCCCACGTGGTTGTGACATTCAGTCCGAATCGATGGTCTTCACGACACTTTGATCTACTCATCGACAACACGGGAAATGCCACGGCCTATGACATCAAGGTTTACTTCAGTCCGCCGCTTCAAAATGGCGAAGCCAGAAGAACTGATGCAAAGATCCCATTTGAGGCGGTCAGTGTTCTGAAGCCAGGCCACGGTCTTCGGAGCTATCTGTCCGACTACGCGCCTCTCAAAGGAAAGTCCTTCGAAGTCACAATATCTTGGCTTCGAAGCCAGTCGGATAAGAAACGGGAGGAGAACTCCTATAACTTAAGTATGGCTGATCACGACGGAGTGAGCTGGCTGGGCAATGAACCCGCTGTTGATATGACTCGCCACTTGAAAAGCATGGAAAAAAGCCTAATCCAGATAGCTCAAGGGCGAGAGCACCTGAAAGTCGATATCTACAGTGCCTTGGATAGATCCTATGAGAAGCGAATGATTGCAAGAGAGCGGCGGCGCTGGAAGCGCTCACAAGAGCAACGCCAACAGGCCGAGACTCAGCAAGTGATGACTGAGATATCGGACGCTGATTCAGCTCCCTAGGTAAATACCGGTACACAATCAATGCCCGCTGTGTTGAACATTAAAGCTGGCAGCCATCAATCAGGTCGATTGCATGACACGACTATCCAAGAAGATCAGAGAGCGCGTATTCGCAGATGCGACAGCTAAGGGCCTGGGCGAAACCTGGTGAAATGAAGGCCTGCCTGACGGCAGGCCGTTACCGGCCCGCACACAAAAAATCTGACACTCTCGGTAGCACCCCTCACTCATTGAATATCTTTTAGATAATCCTTGAGCGCGTTGAGCGGGGTATCAAGTTGCTCCGGGGTTCGCGCAGCGCTGAAATCTGCCGCCAACCTATGCAGCTCACGTCCCAGGACGGTATCGCCACCGCCGATGGCGTTCAGCGCCAAACGCAGGCATTCATCGACTTTACTCTGGATCGCCTCGACATCCCCTCTACGCACCAGCAACCCAAACACCTCCCTCTCATAATCACTCATCATCAGATCATCCCGCAGAATCGGACTTTGACCTTCCGTCTCGTAAGCGAGCTTGAGGGAGAAGAGGGCGACGGTTTCCAGCAGTAATTCCATGGGGGAATCCTTGTGAAATGTTCCGCCGTTGTGGGCGGCGGGGAAGAGCAAGATCAAAAGATCGCAGCCTTCGGCAGCTCCTGCAGGGGCGGGGGTGGCTTTTTTGCAGGCGAAAAAAAAGGCCTTGCAAAGCAAGACCTTTCTTAATTTTGGTGCCCCGAGGGAGACTCGAACTCCCACTTCTTGCGAAAACGGATTTTGAATCCGCCGCGTCTACCAATTCCGCCATCAGGGCTCAATGGCGGCGAAGTATAGAGATGAGATAACCGTTGGTCAATCAGGTACATGGAGAATTTTTGATATTTCCGCTAGACTTCCCGGCCCTGCTAGACGAACCCCATCATGCGCGTTGCTGACTTTACCTTCGAGCTCCCTGATTCGCTGATCGCCCGCCACCCTTTGGCCGAGCGTCGCAACAGTCGCCTGTTGACCCTGGATGGGGTCAGCGGCGCCCTGGCACACCGTCAATTCACTGATTTGCTCGAGCATTTGCGCCCGGGCGATTTGATGGTGTTCAACAATACCCGGGTGATTCCGGCTCGGCTGTTTGGCCAGAAAGCTTCCGGCGGCAAGCTGGAAATTCTGGTGGAGCGGGTGCTGGACAGTCATCGCGTGCTGGCCCATGTGCGGTCCAGCAAGTCGCCGAAGCCGGGGTCGAAGATCCTGATCGACGGCGGTGGCGAAGCCGAGATGCTGGCGCGTCACGATGCGTTGTTCGAGCTGGGTTTTGCCGAAGAGGTGTTGCCGCTGCTCGATCGTGTCGGGCACATGCCGTTGCCTCCTTATATAGACCGCCCGGATGAAGGCTCGGACCGCGAGCGTTATCAGACGGTCTACGCCGAGCGTTTGGGCGCGGTAGCGGCGCCGACGGCGGGGCTGCATTTCGATCAGCCGCTGATGGAGGCGATTGCCGCCAAGGGCGTCGAGACTGCGTTCGTGACCTTGCACGTCGGCGCTGGCACCTTCCAGCCGGTGCGCGTCGAGAAGATCGAAGACCACCACATGCACAGCGAGTGGCTGGAAGTCGGCCAGGACGTGGTTGATGCCGTCGAAGCCTGCCGCGCTCGCGGTGGTCGCGTGGTGGCCGTGGGGACCACCAGCGTGCGTTCCCTGGAAAGTGCCGCGCGCGATGGCGTGCTCAAGCCGTTCAGTGGCGACACCGACATCTTTATCTACCCGGGCCGGCCGTTTCATGTGGTCGATGCCCTGGTCACCAACTTCCATTTGCCCGAATCCACGCTGTTGATGCTGGTTTCGGCGTTCGCCGGTTATCCCGAAGCCATGGCCGCTTATAAAGCCGCCGTTGAGCATGGATACCGATTTTTCAGCTACGGTGATGCGATGTTTATCACCCGTAATCCCGCACCACGTGGCCCTGAGGACAAAGAATGAGTCGCCAAAGTCGTATGTCGTTTGAGTTGCTTGCTACTGACGGCAAGGCTCGTCGCGGTCGTTTGACCTTCCCGCGCGGTACCGTCGAGACCCCGGCGTTCATGCCGGTGGGCACGTACGGTACGGTCAAGGGCATGCTGCCGCGGGATATCACCGCCACCGGCGCGGAAATCATTCTGGGCAACACCTTCCACTTGTGGCTGCGTCCTGGCACCGAAGTGATCAAGAAGCACGGCGACCTGCATGATTTCATGCAGTGGAAAGGCCCGATTCTGACCGACTCCGGCGGTTTTCAGGTGTTCAGCCTGGGCGCGATGCGCAAGATCAAGGAGGAGGGCGTGACCTTCGCTTCTCCGGTCGACGGCGCCAAAGTGTTCATGGGCCCGGAAGAGTCGATGCAGGTCCAGCGTGACCTGGGCTCGGACATCGTGATGATTTTCGACGAATGCACGCCGTACCCGGCGGACGAAGACGTCGCGCGGATTTCGATGGAGTTGTCGTTGCGTTGGGCCAAGCGTTCGAAAGAAGCCCATGGCGACAACACGGCGGCGCTGTTCGGTATCGTGCAGGGCGGCATGCACCAGGACCTGCGCATGCGCTCCCTGGAAGGCCTCGATAATATCGGCTTCGATGGCCTGGCCATCGGCGGGCTGTCGGTGGGCGAGCCCAAGCACGAGATGATCAAGGTGCTGGATTACCTGCCGGGCCAGATGCCGGCTGACAAACCTCGTTACCTTATGGGCGTTGGCAAACCGGAAGATCTCGTGGAGGGTGTGCGCCGCGGTGTGGACATGTTCGATTGCGTGATGCCAACCCGTAATGCCCGCAATGGGCATCTGTTCATTGATACAGGCGTGCTGAAGATCCGCAACGCGTTCCATCGCCATGATGATTCGTCGCTGGATCCGACCTGCGATTGCTACACCTGCCAGAACTTCTCCCGTGCTTATCTGCACCATCTGGACAAGTGCGGCGAAATGCTGGGTAGCATGTTGAATACCATCCACAATTTGCGCCATTACCAGGTGCTTATGGCTGGTTTGCGCGAGGCTATTCAACAGGGTACATTGGCCGCCTTTGTCGATGCCTTCTACGCCAAACGCGGACTTCCCGTTCCGCCTTTGGACTGAGTTTTCTGACCCCAAGATTCAACATTTGCAACTGGAGTGCTAAATGAGCTTTTTTATCTCTAACGCCATGGCTGACGCTGCTGCACCTGCTGCAGGCCCAATGGGCGGCGGCTTTGAGTGGATTTTCCTGGTCGGTTTCCTGGTCATCTTCTACCTGATGATCTGGCGTCCACAGGCCAAGCGCGCCAAAGAACAGAAAAACCTGCTGGGCAGCCTGCAAAAAGGCGACGAAGTTGTGACCACCGGTGGTATCGCCGGCAAGATCACCAAAGTGGCCGACGATTTCGTTGTTCTGGAAGTTTCCGACACTGTCGAAATGAAATTCCAAAAGGGCGCCATCGCCGCCACGCTGCCTAAAGGCACGCTCAAAGCGATCTAAGTTTCAACTTTTACTCAATCGACGGGGCGCGCAAGGCGCCCCGCGTCATAAGCGGGCGGCGTGATGCTGAACAAATACCCTCTGTGGAAATACATTCTGATCCTGGCGGTGCTAGCGGTCGGTCTGATTTATTCCGCTCCCAATCTTTATCCTGATGACCCGGCCATTCAGATCAGCGGTGCAAGCACTTCGCTGCAGGTGACTCAGGCTGATCTGGATCGCGTGAGCACAGCGCTCAAGGAATCCGGGATCAACGTCAAGGCGGCCACCCTGGCCCAGAACGGCAAGGGCGGTCTGCTTCGCCTGACCAAGGCTGAAGATCAGCTGCCGGCCAAAGACGTTGTGCGCAAGGCATTGGGTGATGACTACGTCGTTGCACTGAACCTGGCGCAAACCACCCCGCAATGGCTGCGCAGCTTTGGCGCGCACCCGATGAAGCTGGGTCTGGACTTGTCCGGTGGTGTGCACTTCCTGCTGGAAGTGGACATGGACAAAGCCCTCGACGCGCGCCTGAAAGTCTACGAAGGCGACGTCAAGAGCCTGTTGCGTAAAGAGAAGCTGCGCTATCGCAGTCTGCCGCAAGTCGGTGGTGCCATTCAGCTGGGCTTCACTGATGAAGCAGCCCGCGAACAAGCCCGTGCCCTGATTCGTAAGAGCTTCAACGATTTCGACATTGTTCCGGCCGACCTCAATGGCCAACCGGTGCTGCGTCTGGCGATGACCCCGGCCAAGCTGGCGGAAATCCGCGAATACTCCATCAAGCAGAACTTGACCACGGTACGTAACCGCGTCAACGAGCTGGGTGTTGCCGAACCGATCGTTCAGCGCCAGGGTGCCAACCGCATCGTGGTTGAGCTGCCGGGCGTGCAGGACACCGCAGAAGCCAAGCGTATCCTCGGCAAGACGGCCAACCTTGAATTCCGCCTGGCTGCCGAGCCAGGTGCTTCGAAAGCCACTTCCGAATCCTTCGAGTTCCGTGAAGGCAATCGTCCGCCGGCACAGATCGAGCGTGGCCTGATCATCACCGGTGACCAGGTGACTGACGCCAAGGCTGGCTTCGGCGAGCACGGCACGCCGGAAGTGAACATCCGTCTGGATGGTCACGGTGGCGAGCTGATGAGTCGTGCGACTCGCAGCAACGTCGGTCGCAGCATGGCGGTGATTTTCATCGAGCAGCGTCCGGTCACCACTTACACCAAGCAAGTGGTCAACGGCGTCGAGAAAGACGTGCCGGTTCAGACCTTTAAAGAAGAGAAGAAGATCATCAGCCTGGCGACCATCCAGTCGCCGCTGGGTGCTCAATTCCGCATCACCGGCCTGAACGGCCAGGGCGAGTCGTCCGAGCTGGCGCTGCTGTTGCGTGCCGGTGGTCTGGCTGCGCCGATGTACTTCGCTGAAGAGCGCACCATTGGCCCGAGCCTGGGTGCCGACAACATCGTCAAAGGTGTCGATGCATCGCTGTGGGGCATGCTGTTTGTCTCGCTGTTCATCATCGCCATCTACCGCTTCTTCGGCATCATCGCCACCGTCGCACTGGCCGTGAACATGGTGTTGCTGCTGGCCTTGATGTCGTTGCTGGGTGCCACGCTGACCCTGCCGGGTATCGCCGGTATCGTCTTGACCATGGGCATGGCGGTCGACGCCAACGTGCTGATCTTCTCGCGGATTCGTGAGGAGATCGCCGCGGGCATGACCGTGCAGCGGGCAATCAACGAAGGCTTCGGCCGGGCTTTCACTGCGATTCTCGACTCCAACCTGACCACGTTGCTGGTCGGCGGGATTCTCTTTGCCATGGGCACCGGCCCGGTCAAAGGCTTCGCAGTGACCATGTCCCTCGGGATCTTTACCTCGATGTTCACGGCCATCATGGTGACCCGCGCGATGGTCAACCTGATCTTCGGCGGTCGTGACTTCAAGAAGTTGTGGATTTAAGGGGCTGCCATGTTACGTACAATCAACTTCATGGGCGTTCGCAACGTTGCGTTCGGCGTCACATTGCTCCTTACCGTTCTGGCGTTGTTCAGCTGGTTCAGTAAGGGCCTGAACTATGGTCTGGACTTCACCGGCGGTACGCTCATCGAGCTGACCTACGAGCGTCCGGCCGACGTCACCAAGGTGCGTGAGCAACTGACGGCGTCGGGTTACCACGAAGCCATCGTGCAGAGCTTTGGCGCGACCACCGATTTGCTGGTGCGCATGCCTGGCGAAGACCCGCAACTGGGTCACCAGGTCGCTGAAGCCTTGCAGAAGGCCGGCGGCGACAACCCGGCCGTGGTCAAGCGCGTCGAGTTCGTCGGCCCGCAGGTTGGTGAAGAGCTGCGCGACCAGGGCGGCCTCGGCATGCTGATGGCGCTGGGCGGCATCATGATCTACCTGGCGTTCCGCTTTCAGTGGAAATTCGCGGTCGGTGCCATCGTCTCGCTGATTCACGACGTGGTCGTGACCCTGGGTATCCTTTCGTTTTTCCAGATCACCTTCGACCTGACGGTGCTGGCGGCGGTTTTGGCGATCATCGGTTACTCGTTGAACGATACCATCGTGGTATTCGACCGGGTTCGTGAGAACTTCCGTGTGCTGCGCAAGGCGAGCCTGATCGAGAACATCAACGTCTCGACCACGCAAACCCTGCTGCGGACCATGGCGACTTCGATCTCCACCTTGCTGGCGATCGGCGCGCTGTTGATCTTCGGCGGTGACAACCTGTGGGGCTTCTCCATCGCGCTGTTTGTTGGTGTGATGGCCGGTACCTATTCGTCGATCTACATCGCCAACGTGGTGTTGATCTGGCTGAACCTGAGTACCGAAGACCTGATTCCTCCGGTGGCTACCGAGAAGGAAATCGACGACCGTCCTTGAAGGAACATTCCTCCAGCGGTGTCATCCAAAAAGGCGCGAGTTGAACTCGCGCCTTTTTTTATGCTCCAAGGCTGGGAGAAGCGCGGGCGTGTCCCGCATGTGATGGTCAGGAGGTTCATGTGAACAAGTCGTTGCTGGTTGGTGCGGTATTGGGTGCTGTCGGTGTGACTGCCGGGGGTGCTGTTGCCACCTACAGCCTGGTTAAAAGCGGCCCTGAGTATGCGCAAGTGCTAGCCGTTGAACCGGTCAAGACACAAATCAAGACGCCACGTGAAGTGTGCAAGGATGTAGCAGTGACCCGGCAGGCGCCGGTCAAAGATCAACACCAGATTCTCGGTACCGCCATCGGTGCCGTTGCGGGTGGTTTGCTCGGTAACCAGGTCGGTGGCGGTACGGGCAAGAAAATTGCCACGGTGGCCGGTGCGGTCGGTGGCGGTTACGCGGGTAATAAGGTGCAGGAAGGTATGCAGAATCGCGATACCTACACCACGACCCAGACTCGCTGTAACACGGTGAATGACATCAGTGACAAGGTTGTAGGTTACGACGTGCGTTATTCGCTGGATGGCAAGGAAGGTAAGGTGCGGATGGATCGCGATCCGGGTAATCAGATTCCGGTCGATAAGGAAGGTAAATTGGTGTTGTCGCAGAATGAGCCGGCTCAGTAAACATCAGATATTCAGATTCAAAAAGAAGCACCCTGCGGGGTGCTTTTTTTGTGCGTGCGATTTATGCCGCACCACCAATCCCCTTGTGGGAGCGAGCCTGCTCGCGAAGGCGTCGTCACATCCAGCAATGGAGGTGGCTGATACACCGCTTTCGCGAGCAGGCTCGCTCCCACAGTTGATCGGTGGTGTTGTTGAGGGTGGATTCCAGGCATAAAAAAAGCACCCCGAAGGGTGCTTTTTTGTGGCGGCTCGCTTAGCGTTTCAGCGAGGCCGGCAGGTGCGGCTGGATGGCCGTCAATACTGCCTTGAAGCACTTGGTGTTACCGGCAACGATATGGCCTTTATCAAGGAAGTCGTGACCGCCAGTGAAGTCACTCACCAGGCCGCCGGCTTCCTGAATCAGCAGGGCGCCTGCCGCCATGTCCCACTCGGACAGGCCCGACTCCCAGAAGGCGTCGAAACGGCCGGCGGCCACGTAGGCCAGGTCCAGGCTTGCCGAACCGGCGCGACGGATGCCGGCGGTCTGGCCCACTAGGGCGCGGAACATGCCCAGGTAGTTGTCGAGGTTGTCCATCTGGTCATCGCGGAACGGAAAGCCGGTACCCAGCAGGGCGCCGTCCAGGCTGGTGCGACCGCTGACGCGCAGGCGGCGACCGTTCAGTTGCGCACCGCGACCACGGCTGGCAGTGAATTCTTCCTGGCGAACGGGGTCCAGAACAACGGCGTGTTCCAGGCGACCGCGGTATTTGCAGGCGATGCTGACAGCGAAGTGAGGAATGCCGCGCAGGAAGTTGGTGGTGCCGTCCAGTGGGTCGATGATCCACAGGTATTCTTCGCCTTCGATCCCGCTGCCGGCGTGCATGCCGGTTTCTTCACCCCTGATCGAGTGATTCGGGTAGGCCTTGCGCAGCGCGTCGATGATTTTCTGTTCGGCGGCGCGATCCACCTCGGATACGTAATCCTTGGCGTCTTTTTCGTCGACCTTGATGGTATCCAGGCGCTCGATGGAGCGGAAAATCAATTCACTGGCGCTGCGGGCGGCGCGCAGCGCGATATTCAGCATGGGCTGCATGGATGTGTCACCTAAGGTTGTTAAAGAAAGCCGGGCATTCTATCAGAAAGTTTCTACAGGTGAAGGACGGTGTGCGCTTTCATAGCTTAACGGTAGGAGGAACTGTAAGATTTGCTCCCCTTTGATGTGTTCGAGAGTGCCTACCTTGCTGCAAAACATTCGTGTCGTCCTGGTCAATACCAGCCACCCCGGGAATATCGGCGGGGCTGCGCGTGCCATGAAGAACATGGGCCTGTCGCGGTTGGTGCTGGTCGAACCGCGGCTGTTCCCGCACCACGAGGCCGATGCG
>DQGF01000552.1 GCA_003525045.1 Pseudomonas sp.
GGCTTGCCCGCGAAGGCGTCAGGTCGGTCACCACATTCCTCAGGACAAAAGAAAACCCCCGGCAAGTCCAGAGAACTCATCGGGGGTTTCAGGTAAGCGCCTCGCGGCACCTACCGGCTCAGCTTATTGGCAAGCTTCGCAATCCGGCTCGTCGATGGCGCAAGCCTTCGGCACTGGAGCAGGACCGGCTGGCGCTGCCAGGACCGAGTCGTCACCGTGGTTGCCGCCGCTGGAAACAGCGTTCAGCTTACCGGTGTTGATGGTCGACTTCTCGGTGCTGGTCGCGGCCAGGGCACGGAGGTAGTAGGTGGTTTTCAGACCACGGTACCAGGCCATGCGGTAGGTCACGTCCAGCTTCTTGCCCGAGGCGCCAGCGATGTACAGGTTCAGCGATTGAGCCTGGTCGATCCACTTCTGACGACGGCTGGCCGCGTCAACGATCCACTTGGTGTCCACTTCGAAGGCCGTCGCGTAGAGCTCTTTGAGTTCTTGCGGGATGCGTTCGATCTGCTGCACCGAACCGTCGTAGTACTTCAGGTCGTTGATCATGACCGAGTCCCACAGACCGCGAGCCTTCAGGTCGCGAACCAGGTACGGGTTGATCACGGTGAATTCGCCCGACAGGTTCGATTTCACATAGAGGTTCTGGTAGGTCGGTTCGATCGACTGCGAGACGCCAGTGATGTTGGCGATGGTGGCGGTCGGTGCGATGGCCATGATGTTGGAGTTACGAATGCCTTTCTGAACACGGGCACGAACCGGCGCCCAGTCCAGGGATTCTTTCAGGTCAACGTCAATGTACTGCTGGCCACGTTGCTCGATCAGGATTTGTTGCGAATCCAGTGGCAGGATGCCCTTGGACCACAGCGAACCTTGGAACGTCTCGTAGGCGCCGCGCTCGTCGGCCAGATCGCAGGAAGCCTGGATCGCGTAGTAGCTGACCGCTTCCATCGACTTGTCGGCGAACTCGACGGCAGCGTCGGAGCCGTAAGGAATGTGCTGCAGGTACAAAGCGTCCTGGAAGCCCATGATGCCCAGACCGACCGGACGGTGCTTGAAGTTGGAGTTCTTCGCTTGCGGCACCGAGTAGTAGTTGATGTCGATCACGTTATCGAGCATGCGAACGGCGGTGTTCACGGTGCGTTCCAGCTTGGCGGTGTCCAGCTTGCCGTTGACGATGTGGTTCGGCAGGTTGATCGAGCCCAGGTTGCAAACAGCGATCTCGTCCTTGTTGGTGTTCAAGGTGATCTCGGTGCACAGGTTCGAGCTATGCACCACGCCGACGTGCTGCTGCGGGCTGCGCAGGTTGCACGGGTCTTTGAAAGTCAGCCATGGGTGGCCGGTTTCAAACAGCATGGACAGCATTTTGCGCCACAGGTCTTTGGCCTGGATGGTCTTGAACAGCTTGACCTTGCCCGGGTACTCGGTCAGGGCTTCGTAGTACTCGTAACGCTCTTCGAAGGCCTTGCCGGTCAGGTCGTGCAGATCAGGCACTTCGGACGGCGAGAACAGGGTCCACTTGCCGTCATCGAAGACGCGCTTCATGAACAGGTCAGGGATCCAGTTGGCGGTGTTCATGTCGTGGGTACGACGACGATCATCACCGGTGTTCTTACGGAGTTCGATGAACTCTTCGATGTCCATGTGCCAGGTTTCCAGGTAGGCACAGACAGCGCCTTTGCGCTTGCCACCCTGGTTAACGGCAACGGCGGTGTCGTTCACTACTTTCAGGAACGGCACGACGCCCTGGGATTTGCCGTTGGTGCCCTTGATGTACGAACCCAATGCACGAACCGGGGTCCAGTCGTTGCCCAGGCCACCGGCGAATTTGGACAACATGGCGTTGTCGTGGATCGCATGGTAGATGCCCGACAGGTCGTCCGGCACGGTGGTCAGGTAGCAGCTCGACAGCTGTGGACGCAAGGTGCCGGCGTTGAACAGGGTCGGGGTCGACGACATGTAGTCGAAGGACGACAACAGGTTGTAGAACTCGATCGCGCGATCTTCTTTGTGCTTCTCTTCGATCGCCAGGCCCATGGCCACGCGCATGAAGAAAATCTGCGGCAGTTCGAAACGGATACCGTCCTTGTGGATGAAGTAACGGTCGTACAGGGTTTGCAGGCCCAGGTAGGTGAACTGCTGATCGCGCTCGTGGTTGATCGCCTTGCCGAGTTTTTCCAGGTCGAAGGTGGCCAGGACCGGGTTCAGCAATTCGAATTCGATACCTTTGGCGATATAGGCTGGAAGCGCCTTGGCGTACAGGTCGACCATTTCGTGGTGGGTCGCGCTTTCGGCCACTTCCAGGAAGTTCAGGCCTTCGGCACGCAGGGTGTCCATCAACAGGCGAGCGGTCACGAACGAGTAGTTCGGTTCGCGTTCAACCAGGGTGCGGGCGGTCATCACCAACGCGGTGTTGACGTCGGTCAGGGCCACGCCGTCGTACAGGTTTTTCAAGGTTTCGCGCTGGATCAGGTCGCCGTCGACTTCTGCAAGCCCTTCGCACGCTTCGGTGACGATGGTGTTCAGGCGGCCCATGTCCAGGGGAGCAAAGGTGCCGTCGGCGCGGGTGATGCGGATCGACGGGTGAGCGTTGACCGCTTCCTCGGCCGGTGCGTGGGCGGCGCGTTCTTTCGAGCGGCCGTCACGGTAGATCACGTAGTCGCGCGCCACTTTCTGCTCGCCGGCACGCATCAGGGCCAGTTCGACCTGGTCCTGGATTTCTTCGATGTGGATGGTGCCGCCCGATGGCATGCGACGCTTGAAGGTCGCGGTGACCTGTTCGGTCAGGCGGGCAACGGTGTCGTGGATTCGCGACGAAGCGGCTGCGGTGCCGCCCTCAACTGCGAGAAACGCTTTGGTGATGGCGACGGTGATTTTGTCATCGGTGTAAGGAACGACAGTGCCGTTACGCTTGATCACGCGCAGCTGGCCAGGCGCGGTGGCGGACAGATCCGAATTCGAATCGGCGGCCTGCGGCAAGGTACCCTGCGGGTTCTCGCGAGTTGTGTCGGTTTGCATGGGGGGGTGTCTCCACATTCTCTATGTTTGTTTGGGCACCATCACGGTGCCCACCGTTCCGTCCTGAAGCACTACAACCGGCCAGGGGCCGGGCGTACCCACTTAGGGACAGATCAGGAAGGGGCTACAGGGCGCCGCTTCCATGCCGAAGTCGTTGGTTCCAGGCCTTGAACCTGAAACCGGGATCCTTATGGGTGAGCGTCTGACTGCAACACCCGTACCGTTAGCGCCGTTTTCGGCTCAAAAACAGAGCCATCCGCACGCGCGGTTTGGTCTTTCGAAACTGCGTTTGGTTCAACCGGACAGAGGCAATAAAAGCGCTTGAAATAGGTGTCTGGTTTGTGTTTGGTTTTTTACGAAAAACCCTACATGTAGGGTTTTGCGTAAAAAACCAA
>DQGF01000216.1:0-3778 GCA_003525045.1 Pseudomonas sp.
CTGACACGGCCTCTTCGCGAGCAGGCTCGCTCCCACAGCTGGAATGCGACAAACCAAACAACGAGGTCGAGCGTTAGCTCACCTCGCTTTGCTTTGGCGGTGTACGCCCCTCGAGAGGCCGAGTGGAGGTTCTGCGCAGTGGGCAACCGGCATGGATGCCGGGTTAGCCGCAACCCTCGGTTGCCTATAAGAGCGCCAAATCCAAAAGGCAAAAAAAAACGCCGCGCATCTCACGATACGCGGCGTCTTCTACAGCTACAGCTACAACGTGAAAGCCTTAAGCTTGAACGACCGGAATATTGGCGTTCGCAGCAGCTTCACGGAACTCGGCAATCTGGTCGAAGGACAAGTAGCGGTAAACATCGGCCGCCATGCTGTCGATCTTGCCAGCGTATTCCATGTACTCCTCGACGGTCGGCAGGCGACCCAGGATGGAGGCAACGGACGCCAACTCAGCCGAAGCCAGGTAGACGTTCGCGCCGTCACCCAGACGGTTCGGGAAGTTACGGGTCGAGGTCGACACCACGGTGGAGTTCGGCTCTACACGTGCCTGGTTACCCATGCACAGCGAGCAGCCCGGCATTTCCATGCGTGCGCCGGCCTTGCCGTAGATGCCGTAGTAGCCTTCTTCGGTCAGCTGGTGAGCGTCCATTTTGGTCGGCGGCGACAGCCACAGACGGGTTGGCAGCTGACCCTTGACCTGTTCCAGCAACTTGCCGGCCGCGCGGAAGTGACCAATGTTGGTCATGCACGAACCGATGAACACTTCGTCGATCTTCTCGCCAGCAACGCTGGACAGCAGACGGGCGTCGTCCGGATCGTTTGGCGCGCAGAGCACAGGCTCCTTGATGTCGGCCAGGTCGATTTCGATGATTTCAGCGTATTCGGCATCAGCATCGGCAACCATCAACTCAGGGTTGGCGATCCAGGCTTCCATCGCTTGCGCACGACGTTCCAGGGTACGCACATCGCCGTAGCCTTCACCGATCATCCAGCGCAGCAGGGTGATGTTCGATTGCAGGTACTCGGTGATCGACTCTTTCGACAGCTTGATGGTGCAACCGGCAGCCGAACGTTCGGCCGAGGCGTCGGACAGCTCGAAAGCCTGTTCGATGCTCAGGTTGTCCAGGCCTTCGATTTCCAGGATGCGGCCGGAGAAGGCGTTCTTCTTGCCTTTCTTCTCGACGGTCAGCAGGCCAGCCTGAATCGCGAAGTAAGGAATGGCGTGAACCAGGTCACGCAGGGTGACGCCTGGTTGCATCTTGCCTTTGAAGCGCACCAGGATCGATTCCGGCATGTCCAGTGGCATCACGCCAGTGGCCGCGGCGAAGGCGACCAGACCGGAACCGGCCGGGAACGAAATGCCCATCGGGAAACGGGTGTGGGAGTCACCACCGGTGCCGACGGTGTCCGGCAGCAGCATGCGGTTCAGCCAGCTGTGGATGATGCCGTCGCCCGGACGCAGGGAAACACCGCCGCGGGTCATGATGAAGTCAGGCAGGGTGTGGTGGGTGGTCACGTCGATCGGCTTTGGATAAGCCGCGGTGTGGCAGAACGACTGCATGACCAGATCGGCCGAGAAGCCCAGGCACGCCAGGTCTTTCAGTTCGTCGCGGGTCATCGGGCCAGTGGTGTCCTGGGAACCGACGGTGGTCATCTTCGGTTCGCAGTAGGTGCCTGGACGCACACCGACTACGCCGCACGCCTTGCCGACCATTTTCTGCGCCAGGGTGAAACCCTTGGTGCTTTCAATCGGCGCATCCGGTTTCTTGAACAGGTCGAACGCTGGCAGGCCCAGTTCGGCGCGAGCCTTGTCGGTCAGGCCACGGCCGATGATCAGCGGAATACGACCGCCGGCACGGACTTCGTCCAACAGCACCGGAGTTTTCATTTCGAAGGTGGTCAGGACTTCGTCGGTGCCGTGTTTGCAGACTTTGCCAGCATGCGGGTACAGGTCGATCACGTCGCCCATGTTCATGTTGGTGACGTCGAATTCGATCGGCAGAGCGCCGGCATCTTCCATGGTGTTGTAGAAGATCGGAGCGATTTTGCTGCCGAAGCAGAAGCCGCCGGCACGCTTGTTCGGCACGAAAGGAACGTCGTCGCCGAAGAACCACAGTACCGAGTTGGTGGCCGATTTACGCGAAGAACCGGTACCCACCACGTCGCCGACGTAGGCGATCGGGAAGCCGGAGTTGCGCATTTCTTCGATCTGCTTCATCGGGCCGATGGAGCCTTGTACGTCCGGCACGATGCCGTCGCGCGCCATTTTCAGCATGGCCAGGGCGTGCAGCGGGATGTCCGGGCGGGACCAGGCATCAGGCGCAGGGGACAGGTCGTCGGTGTTGGTTTCGCCGGTAACCTTGAACACGCGCAGGCTGATCTTGTCGGCCAGCACAGGGCGGTTCTTGAACCACTCGCCGTCAGCCCAGGACTGCAACACGCCTTGGGCGTGAACGTTGCCATTCTTGGCTTTTTCAGCGACGTCGTGGAACGCATCGAACATCAGCAGGGTGTGCTTGAGTTCTTCGGCAGCCACGGGTGCCAGTTCGGCGTCGTCCAGCAGGTTGACCAGGGTCACGATGTTGTAGCCACCCTGCATGGTGCCGAGCAGTTCAACAGCGCGCTTCTTGTCGATCAGGGGGGAGGTGGCTTCGCCTTTGGCCAGGGCAGAGAGGAAACCGGCCTTGACATAGGCCGCTTCGTCCACGCCTGGTGGAACGCGATTGGTGATCAGGTCAACGAGGAAAGCTTCTTCGCCAGCCGGGGGATTCTTCAGCAGCTCGACCAGGCCTGCAGTTTGTTCGGCGTTAAGCGGCTGGGGAACGATACCCAGTGCTGCACGCTCTTCGATATGTTTGCGGTAGGCTTCAAGCACAGTTATTACCCTCATCAGTGGTCCCAAATGGGTGTCCGGGACGCTCATCCCGAAATTGCCGTACTCATGCGCTGTGTGGCGTTGTGGGCCACTTAGCCAGAATTACCGACAATTCCTTACAGAAGCTGCTTTCAAAGTTTTACGCCTGCAGAACGGGGAGCTGATGAGGGTTGGCGTTGGGTTTTTCCCCGCTGGAAAAACCCCTCGCCAACACCGCTCTGAAGGAACGACTGTGCTCGTGACGCTTTGAAAACAGCTTCAAACGGACATTGGCGCCTTAAAAGGCTGGCTGATTCTACGGCAAAAAAAATTTAAAGGTAAGTTAGGCGCTGAATTTTGAGGGGTGATGAATGTTAGACAAAGGGCTAACATGCCGATCTGTCCTGCTTTCCCGTGTCCTCCCTACCTATGCCCAATCAGACCATCAAGACCCCCTGCGTCGGCCTTTGCTCCACTGTTTACGGTGACCTGGTGTGCCGTGGCTGCAAGCGTTTCCACCACGAAGTGATCAACTGGAACGGTTACAACGAGGAGGAAAAACGTGCAGTGTGGCTGCGTCTGGAGCAGCTGTTGTCCCAGGTGATGGCCGCTAAGCTGGAAGTTTTCGATCCTCAGCGCCTGCGGCTGCAGCTGGAGCAGCGCAAGATCCGCTTTGTGCCGCATCAGTCGCAATATTGCTGGGCTTACCAGCTGATCGCCCGCGGCGCGCGGGTGATCAACAACCTGGAAGCCTACGGGATGGTGCTGCTGCCGGAGTTTCGCGACTGGAACCTGCCGGAATTGCGTGATGCCATTGATCGGGAGTTCTTTCTGCTCTCCGAGGCGCATTACCAGCGTTACATTGCACCGGGTTTTCTCAGGGACGCGTTCGGCGGTTAATTTTAAAAGCTTCGCGGGCAA
>DQGF01000216.1:4101-7602 GCA_003525045.1 Pseudomonas sp.
AGCCTCGCTCCTACAGTTGATCTCAAGAGCTTCGCGAGCAGGCTCGCTCCCACAGGGGATCTGTGAACACCACAGATTCAATGTGGGAGCGAGCCTGCTCGCGAAGGCGTCCTGACCAGCACCGCAAATTTCAATGCTGGGTCACGATCTCCTCCAGATGATCCATGATCGTATCCGGTTTCAGCACCAGTACATCGCTCTCCACCGCATCCAGCACCACTTCCGCCGTGTTCCCGATCAACGCACCCGACAACCCGGACCGCGCCACCGTGCCAATCACCGTCACCGCTGCACCGAGCTTGTGCACCAGGTACGGAATCAACACATCCGCCGGGCCTTCCTCGATATGCAAATGCTCGTCATCAATGTCGAATTCGGCCTGAAACGATTTGCACTGTTCGCGATAGCGCGCCTCGATGGTTTCGCTGAGCTGCAGCGTCGGATCGGCCGCCGACAGCATCGGCGACGGATGGGCACTGACCACGTGTAAATGGGCCTTGGCCAGGCTGGCGATGTCATAACCGTGATCGACGATGGTGGCGTGCAAGGTGCGGTGTTCGCCATCGGTATTGCCGACGTCGATCGCCGCCAGAATGACCCCGCCGGTCCAGGGTTTCGAGGTTTTGACCAGCAGCACCGGCGTCGGGCAGTAGCGCAGCAGTTTCCAGTCCGCCGGGGTCAACAGGGCCTTTTTCAGCGGGCTGTCGGGATAATGCTGTTTGATCACCAGCCCGCAGCCCTCCGCCTGCTGCACGTCGACGATGGTTTCGTGCAGGCTTTCATTCCAGGCCTGCTCGGTGGTGACACTGTAGCCGTCCTCCAGCAATGCGGCCTTAAGCACGCCCAGCATGGCGCTATGGTCGTGCTTGCGGTCGCAGACCAGCAGGTGCAGATGGGCCTGGGTCACACCGGCAATCAATTTCGCCCGTTTAAGCGCCAGGCTTTCCGAGTGTTCGGGTTCGATGACCACCAGGATGCTGCGAATGGCTTGCATGATCGGGATCTCCAGGAAGGTAAAAATATTGCGTTGGACAACTATAGTTGCTGGCCGGACATTCGGGACTTGATGCATATCAACGGTCGTCACTGGTGGTCTGCCGGCAGGCCGGTATAATCGGCGCCCTTCGTTTTAACCCTTTTTTATCCGTGAGCCCCATGATCCTTCCCGAAATTCACGAGTTCCTCGGCTGCCGAACCCCCGACGGCTGGGTCCAGGCCGCGCTGGCCGATCAGGAAACCCTGCTGATCGATCACAAGAACTGCGAATTCAAGGCCGCCAGCACGGCATTGAGCCTGATTGCCAAGTATCACTCCCATGTCGACCTGATCAACCTGATGTCGCGCCTGGCCCGGGAAGAGCTGGTGCACCACGAACAGGTCATGCGCCTGATGAAAAAGCGCAAGATCGGGCTGCGTCAGCTGTCCGCCGGGCGTTACGCCTCGGGCCTGCGCAAAGTGGTGCGCAGTCATGAACCGGTCAAGCTGGTGGACACCCTGGTGGTCGGCGCGTTTATCGAGGCGCGCAGCTGCGAGCGTTTCGAGGCGCTGGTGCCACACCTGGACGAAGAGCTGGGCAAGTTCTACTTCGGCCTGCTGAAAAGCGAGGCGCGGCATTTTCAGGGTTACCTGAAACTGGCCTACCAATATGGTGACGCCAAGGACATCGCTCAGGTGATCGACAAGGTCCGTGCCGCCGAGCGGGAGCTGATTGAATCACCGGATGTAGAGTTCCGTTTTCACAGTGGTGTACCAACACTTATGTCAGCCGCCTGATTAAACGGAAATAAACCCCGTCAGTCCCTGGCAGACTGACGGGATCGATCATCAAAGATCACTCACGGTGGACCCTTTGCAGAGCAGTAGTTGTGGCCGCTTGCCGTAATGAACGAAAACCCCCCTCATAAAACGGCGTGCTGCTGCTAGAAGCGGCCTAGCGGCTCAAACCCAGACGTTCATGCCACTGGGCGATCGACTCTTCGGGATAGACATCGAACTGCTTATCGCCAGGACGCACATCGACTTCCACCCACGACGCCTTGGAGTCGAGCAACAAATGCGTGTGTTGCGGCGGTACCGGCAGCGCGGTGTCGATGGCTGACGCGAACGGGTGGATCAACTCCGGCCATTCAGGGCTGAACAGCCACAAGCCGGAGCCGCAAAGGGAGCAAAAATGCCGTTCGGCGGTGCTGCGGTGGGTGCGTTTAGCGCCATCGTCCTTGAGTCGCGCATGGTAAATCGCAATGTGTTTGCGCCCCCGCACTTTCAGGCTGGCGGCGTCACCCGCAATATTGATCGAATAACCGCCCCCGCCTTGGGTCTTGCGGCAGATCGAGCAGTAGCAACGCTGGTAAGGGTAGGGGTGGGCACTGGTCAAACTGAATGACACCGCGCCGCAATGGCAGGAACCTTCGAGCTGCATGGCATCCTCCGACAAGGCTGAAAATTATCCGTACAGCCTAGACCGTAAGCGATCCTCGACGGGTACCAGAATTGCGTAAAGCAGGGTGACTGGAGGTTGAATTTGTGGTGAATGGACCAACCCCATCGCGAGCAAGCTCGGCTTTCACAGGGATCTCCAGTGAATGCAAGATGTGTGTACGGTGACAATCCCCTGTGGGAGCGAGCCTGCTCGCGAAGAGCGATGACTCGGTCTACTTGTTGGTCACCCGCCACAAATACCAGGAAGCTACGGTACGATACGGACTCCAGGCCAGCCCGATCTCGATCATCTGCTTGCGACTCGGCTGCACCTCCAGTCCCTTGAGCCGCCGATACCCCTCGCGCACACCAAAATCATCCGCCGGCAGAATGTCCGGCCGTTCCAGGCTGTAAATCAACAACATTTCCACTGTCCAGCGGCCAACCCCGCGCAAGGTGATCAAGCGTTCGATCAACGCCTCGTCATCCATGGCCAGCGCCGTGGCGTAATCCGGTACCACACCGTCCAGCGTCGCTTGAGCAATGCCATGGATGGTCGCGATCTTGCTGGCGGAAAACCCGCAACTGCGCATCTGATCAAAGCTCATCGCCAGAATCTGCTCAGGCCTGGGGAACTCGTCCGAGGGGAACAACGCCAGCAATCGCCCGACAATCGCATCCCCGGCTTTTGCGTGCAGTTGCTGATAAGCAATCGCCCGCACCAGCGATTCATAAGGATCGCGAGCCGCATGCGGCTGATGCAGGCAGGGGCCGATGGCGGTGATATGGCGGCGCCAGTCGTCGTCGATGGCCGCCAGGAACTCGGTGGCGGGCAGGTACGGATCGGGCATGGAAGTCAGCTTTTCCTTCCTGATGATGTTCATTAGTGGGGATGATCAGAACGCAAGGTGTTCGGTGAGCTGCACCGCGGCTTTTTCCAGCCGGAGCAGAAACGCCTTGCGCGGTTGTCCTCCACCATAGCCCGTCAGCGAGCCGTCTGCACCGATCACCCGGTGGCAGGGCAAGACAATCGAAAGACGGTTATGCCCATTGGCCAGGCCCACGGCACGGCTCCCGCCCGGC
>DQGF01000216.1:7901-9657 GCA_003525045.1 Pseudomonas sp.
CAGGCCCACGGCACGGCTCGCGCCAGGCTTGCCGAGTTTCGCGGCGATGGTCCCGTAGGTGCTGGTCTGGCCGTAAGGGATCTTGGCCAGTTCGGCCCACACCTGGCGGGAAAATTCACTGCCCGGCAGGTGCAGCGGCACCTTGAATTCGGACAGTTTTCCGGCGAAATACTGCGCCAGTTCCTCTTCGATTTGTCGCAAATGACCGTTATGCCCAGGCGCCACGGCATAGCCGTAGCGGTTTTGCAGCGCCTCGACTTCCCGGGTCAGTGCCGGCCGGTCAAGAAATTCCAGCAACACCAGCCCGCGGCGTTCGGCCATGGCGATCATCGGCCCCAGGGGCGTGGTCAGGCGAGTGAACAGCAGCGGCTCGCTGTGAATGGCGCGGCCGGGGGGGATGTGAAAGGACTTTTGAAACGCATCGCGGAAACCGCTGAGGGATTCGTAGCCCGAATCGAAGGCCGCGTGGTCGATGGAGTCGCCCTGTTTGATACCGCCCAACGCCATGCCGAGTCGACGGGTGCGCAGCCAGGCGTGGAAGGTCATGCCGAAATGCTGCTTGAACCAGCGCCGCAGTTTCAGCGGTTCGATGCCTTCGGCCAGCAATTGCGCATCGCTCCAGCGCAGGTCGGGATCGGCGTCCACCGCCCTGAGCAGTTTTTGCACCCAGTCCGGAGCGATCGCCGCGGCGTCCAGCGGTTTGCAGCGCAGGCAGGCGCGGTAGCCTGCCGACAGGCATTCATCGGCATGGGCGAAGAACTCGACGTTCTCCGGCTTCGGCTTGCGCGCCGTGCAGCCGGGGCGACAGAAAATGCCGGTAGTCTTGACCGCGGTAAAGAACACCCCCTCGTAGGCGGTGTCTCGTTCGAGCATGGCGCGAACCATCTCGGCGTGGGGCGGCAGCAAAGCGTTTTGTAGGTTCATGGGCTGAGCATAAGGCGCGTCGCCCGGCGCCTCCACCGGAAAATCGACAGAGAATTCCGGCCAGGCGTCGCGGCCTCAGATTGACCGCTGGTTGACCCGTTTCGACAGTTCTTCGGCACTCTCCTTGCGTTCCGAGTAACGGTCCACCAGAAACGTTTCGCGACCGCGCACCAGCTGCGTGAACTTCATCAGTTCCTCCATCACATCCACCATTCGGTCGTAATACGAAGAGGGCTTCATCCGTCCTGCCTCATCGAACTCCATGAAGGCCTTGGGCACCGAGGATTGATTGGGGATGGTCAACATCCGCATCCAGCGGCCCAACACCCGCAGCTGGTTGACCGTATTGAACGACTGCGAGCCGCCGCAGACCTGCATCACCGCCAGGGTTTTGCCCTGGGTCGGGCGGACGGCGCCCATGGTCAGGGGGATCCAGTCGATTTGTGCCTTGAACACCGCCGACATCGAGCCGTGGCGTTCCGGTGAGCACCAGACCTGGCCCTCGGACCACAACACCAGATCGCGCAGTTGCTGGACTTTAGGGTGTTCGCTGGGCGCCGCGTCGGGCAACGGCAGGCCTGAGGGATCGAAGATCACCGTCTCCGCGCCCAGCAGGCGCAGGATCCGCGCAGCTTCCTCAGTCAGCAAACGGCTGAAGGAGCGCTCGCGGGTCGACCCGTAGAGCAGCAGGATGCGCGGTTTGTGGCTGCTTTCGTTCGGCGGCGTCAGCAGTTCCAGATCGAGATTGGGCAGGTCGTCGTTCATCCCAGGGCTCCGATACGGTCCAGTTCCGCTTTCAGTTCGGCCTCGGACAGGCGTTGCAGATCCAGGG
>DQGF01000216.1:9948-10493 GCA_003525045.1 Pseudomonas sp.
CAGGCGTTGCAGATCCAGGGCGAAGAACGCCGCAAAACGCTGCTTGATGGTTTCGACAGTGCTGGCGAAAGCGGCCTGCACTTGCTGCTCGGTACCCTGGACGTCCGAAGGATCGGCCAGCCCCCAGTGGCTTTTGATGGCCGGGCCGAAATAGACCGGGCAGGCTTCGCCAGCGGCTTTGTCGCAGACGGTGATGACGATCTCGGGCGGGGAGTCGGCGAAGACCGAGGAATCCTTGCTGTAAAGGCCTTCGGTCGAGACGCCGAGGTCGTGCAGGGTTTGCACGGCTTGCGGGTTGAGTCGACCGCTGGGGAAACTGCCGGAACTCACCGCTGCGTAACCTGATGGAGCCAGATGATTGAACAGGGCTTCGCTCAACACACTGCGGCAGCTGTTGGCGGTGCACATGAAGAGGACTCTGGTTTGAGCGGGGCGTGTGTTCATTGGGGCGGCTCGAATATATGGATATCCGAATATACGTATGCTCACCGAAAATGCCAATGACTATCCATCAGAACACCACAGATCAACTGTGGGAGCGAGCC
>DQGF01000216.1:10785-12032 GCA_003525045.1 Pseudomonas sp.
TGTGGGAGCGAGCCTGCTCGCTCCCACATTGGGACGGCGCCAGGCACACATCTCCCAGGCACCCTCAATCCCACAATGAAAGTCGGATACTCAGGCCCGCCGCGCCATCAACAGCACCGAAGCCGCCGCCGACAACAATCCCGCACAGCAACGGTTGAATAGGCGTTTGCCCCGCGGCTGGGCGAACCAGCGGCGCATGTGCAGCCCCATGTAGGCGTAGGCAGCGATGGCAATCCATTCGAGCATCAGGAACAACACGCCCAACACGGCAAATTGCGGGGCGATTGCCTGGGTTGGCTCGACGAACTGTGGCAGGAAGGCGGTGAAGATCAGGATCGCTTTGGGATTCCCGGCCGCCACCAGAAACTCCTGCCGCGCCAATCTCAGCATGCCCACGGGTGCGCCCGCGACACTGTCTTGCGCCCCGGGATTGCCCCGCCACAACTGCCAGGCGAGATAGAACAGGTACGCCGCGCCGAGGATCTTGATCCCGTAGAACAGCAGCTCCGACGTTTGCAGCCCCCCCGCCAGTCCCGCCGACGCGAGGGCGATCATCCCGGCAAATGCCAGCAGCCGGCCGATACCGGCCACACAGGCCGTGCGGTAGCCGTAGCGAGTCGAGTTGCTGACCGACAACAGGTTGTTCGGGCCTGGTGCCATGTTCAGGGCGAAACAGGCGGGGAGAAAGAGGGTGAGGGTGGCGAGGTCCATGGCGGGGCTCCTGAAACAAGAGCGATATTTTTATCACAGGCGTGGAAGTCTCGACCCGTACAGTGTGGAGCGTCAGTCGCGGTACAGGTGAGGGCAGTTTTGTTCAATACAGCCATCCGGTCGCTCATTACCTTGGGGCCTGGTTCAACTGAATGGAAGAAAGGTGCGATGAGTCTGATTATTTCCATGGCCGCGTTTGCCCTGGCGGCTTCGATAACGCCGGGGCCGGTGAATATCGTGGCGTTGAGTTCGGGGGCGCGTTTCGGTTTTCGCGCCAGTCAACGGCATGTGGCCGGTGCGACCCTGGGCTTTGTATTGCTGCTGGTGCTGATGGGATTGGGCCTGCATGAGTTGTTGCAACGATGGCCGGCGTTGACGCAAGGGGTGCAGTGGGCTGGCGTGGCGTTCCTGTTGTACATGGCCTTCAAGCTGGCCGCCGACAAAGGGCATCTCGAAGCGAAGAAGTCGGCCCGGGCGCCGTCGATGCTCTACGGCGCCGTCATGCAGTGGCTCAATCCGAAGGCATGGCTGGGGTT
>DQGF01000216.1:12346-12497 GCA_003525045.1 Pseudomonas sp.
GTGGCTGGCATGGGCGCCTTTGTCGCCGACGGCGAAGCGCGGTTGGTCTGGCAGTTTGCCGCGGTGTACCTGGTGATCTGCTACCTGTCCGTCGGCTGCTGGGCTTATGCCGGGACCTTCTTGCGCGGCTATTTGCACAACCCGGCGGGGA
>DQGF01000216.1:12802-13917 GCA_003525045.1 Pseudomonas sp.
CCCGGCGGGTATGCGCTGGTTCAACCGGATCATGGCGGCGTTGCTGACGGTGAGTGCGGTTTATCTGTTGCTGCCCTAGCCGCGATACTGCCCCGGTGTCGCCGCCAGGTGCTGCTTGAACGCCCGTTGAAAATGCGCCTGGTCGGCAAACCCCGCTTCCAGCGCGACATCGGCGATCAGCTGGCCGCTGCGCAGTCGATCCCGGGCGAACTGGATGCGCCGGTTGACCAGAAACGCATGGGGCGTCATGCCGTAATGGTGCTTGAACGCGCGGATCAGGTAAGACGGCGACAATTGAGCGGCCTCGCAGATGTCTTCGAGCTTGAGCATGTGCGTGCAGTTGTCGCGGATGTAGTCGGCGGCCCGCTCCAGTTTGAAATTGGGCTCGCGCAGTGGTGGGTCGACCGGATTGAGCCGTAGTTGCACTTCGGTAAAAAACTCCACGGCCGCGCTGTGTTTACGCAGTCCATCCTGCTGGTGATCGACCAGCACTTCGTACAACGCCTTGAGGCCGTCAAACAGAACGCTGTCGCGGTTATGCGTGATGGAAAACCGACGAAACGCCAGATCGTGACTGAATCCGAGCTGATGCTGCAAATCGGTAAGCCACGGTGTATCGACGTACAGCATCAGATACGACCAGGGCTGATTATCGATGGGATTGCAGGCATGGACATCGCCGGGATTCATCAGCACGACGGTGCCGGCACTGACCTGCCATTGCGACTGTTCGTGGACATAAGTACTGTGCCCGGCCGTGATCGCGCCAATGGAAAAGTGCTCGTGGGCATGCCGGGTGTAGCAGACTTCGCGGCCGTCGGCGATGGAACGGGCTTCGATGAAGGGCAGGGCGTCATCGCGCCAGAAGCGCGGGGCCTTGTCAGCGTCTTTGGCGACGGTGTGCTTCATGGTCAGCGTCCTCGGCAAGTCAGCTTCGCAGTGTATTAGCTCTCGCCGTCAAAGGCTCGTTGCAGGGCTGCGATGTCGAGTTTTTTCATTTGCAGCATCGCTTCCATGGCGCGCTGGGACTTCTTCGTGTCGGGATCCTTGAGCATCTCCAGCATGGCCACCGGCACGATTTGCCAGGACAGCCCGTACTTGTCCTTGAGCCAGCC
>DQGF01000216.1:14213-14352 GCA_003525045.1 Pseudomonas sp.
GTCCTTGAGCCAGCCGCATTGCTGGGCCTGGGGCACGCCGCCTGCGCCAAGGGTGCCCCAGAAGTGATCGACTTCTTCCTGATTGTGGCAGTTGACCTGAAGCGAGAGCGCCTCGCTGAACTTGAACACCGGGCCGCCG
>DQGF01000575.1:0-10528 GCA_003525045.1 Pseudomonas sp.
CATGTCGCCGATTTCGTCGAGAAACAGCGTCCCGCCATCGGCCTGATTCACACGTCCCAACGTGCTTTCGCTGGCTCCGGTGAACGCACCACGGCTGTGACCGAAGAGCTCGCTTTCCATGAGTTCGGCGGTCAGGGACGGGCAGTTGATCGTGACGCAGGATTTCTTTGCGCGCTTGCTCCAGCCGTGTATGGCCTGGGACAGCTCGCCTTTACCGGTGCCGGACTCGCCAAGAATCAAAATGTTGGCATCGGTGCTGGCCACCTGGCGGGCGGTCTCGAGCACTACTTTCATTGCCGGGCTGTGGGAGTCCAGGCCATCCTTAGGTTTGCGCACTTCGCCTTCCAAAGCTTCCAGACGTGCCGACAACTGTCGCACTTCCAGTTGCTTGGCGGTGGCCAGACGCAATTGGTCGGGACTGCAAGGTTTGACCAGATAATCGGCGGCACCGGCCTGGATCGCATCCACCGCAGTGTCCACCGCCGAATGAGCGGTGACGATCACCACACGCATCCACGGCGCCTGAATGCGCATCTGCGCCAACACATCGAGACCATTGTCTTCACCCAGACGCAAGTCGAGGAAGCACAAGTCGAAGACCTGTCGTTGCAACAACACTTCGGCTTGCGCAGCGCTGTTGGCTGTGGCGACGCTGTAGCCCTCGTCTTCAAGGCAGTAGCGAAAAGTACGCAGGATGGCGGACTCATCGTCCACTAGCAGAATGCGGCCTTGATGCTCAGTGGCTGATTCCATTTTCCTACGCTCCTTAATGAATGATCTTGGTTAGTCCCGGAAAAATCGGGCAAGTTGCATGGTTGATTCTGGTCGATTCAGACCACAACAGGGTAGCGCTCTCCTCACCCTACGGCTAATCGTCTGATTTTGTTGTTTTTTTATCAGATAGCCGGTCCACAGGCGGACTACCGGTCTCCTTTCTGACATCCGCGCCCTTCAGGCAATTCAAAAAACTTGAAAGCTTCTACGTGCCGATCGTGCATTACGCACGACCGCTGAAGGACCATCGTGCAGGATGCGTCCGACAGGATTTTAATCCTGCACATAACTTATTGATTTTATTGTAGTTTTTTCTCATGAAAAGCTGGCATGCAGGCTGCAATGAGTTGGTTAACCAGGGCACTCAAATAGTTGCCCTAACCAGATCACCACAGTGTGGGAGGAGCTTCAGGATGAGTCGCCAACGTGCCGCCCAAATGCGTATCTCGCCACTGCATATCCAGCAAGGTCTGTTTGCTGTTCTGGCGTTGTTGATCACTTTGATTGGCGGCCAACAGTTTCAGCGTTGGGAGCAGAACTCGCAGCAAGAAGCGTCGCGCGTGTCGATTCAGCATCCGACCCAGACCCATTTCAGCGCCGCCAGCAGCAACCAGGCTGAGCTCGCCCCGATGCGAATGATGGACGTCGACCAGGCCCAGCCTGTGGATGAGATGCCCCGTCAGGAACGTTGGGTGTTCTAAATACATGAACTTGGCGCGCTTGCTGCGCCGGGAAAGCACCACAAGCATTACCTCTAAATAGAAGCGTAAGGAGAATCACCATGTTGAGCTGGGCAATCACATTCTTGATCATTGCCATCATCGCTGCAGTACTGGGCTTCGGTGGTATCGCGGGCACCGCCACGGGTATCGCCAAGATTCTCTTTGTCGTGTTCCTGGTGATGTTCATTGCTTCGTTCTTCTTTGGCCGTCGCGGTCGAGGCTGAAGATGAGCGTTTCCTTCAGGACTCTGGCAGCCGCCCTGGTTCTGGGCGGTAGTGCCATGGTTATGGCCGCCAATGATGGCCAGGCGCGGGTCAACGAGCTATTGAGCGCAGACCCTCAATACCGGGAAACCTGGCAAGGCGTTGTGAAGAAAGAAGAACGCCTGCCGGAATGGGTGATGAATCTGTCCGGTGCTGCCGAACAAATGAACGCGGTTGAAGAAGAGGGTGACAAGTATTTGGTGGGGCAGCCCTGCGAATCGCAGGCCACATGCCTCAATAGTCGATTAATTGTCGCCGTCAGCTTCGACAAAAAGGACGCCTACGCTATGCTGGTTGAAGTGCCTGCGGGATTGCCGGCTGACAAGTCGCCGACGCGGCATGCCGACTATCGCTTTCTGGGAAAACCAGACCAGGGTAAGCAGGACTTGCTGATGGAACAGCTGAAGAAAGATCCAAACTGGTACTGATTTTGAGATATGAAAGAAGCCACACTGCTTCTTTCCAAATGCGCTACCCGAGGAAGGTAGACGCATGACCAAGGGGCCGGGTTGTTTTGCCTGTTTCAGGGGCGGAGTGACCTACGGGTACACGGGGTGCCTGCGCAAGGGCCGGGTCAGGCAAAAGCTGCGACGCAAGTTCGCCGATCACTCTTGCTCGACGGACTTGCGAAGAGCTTCTACGCGCAAAGCGTTGACTTAGAGCACTCCCCCCAGTTTTGTCGCCTCACCTTCAAATCATCGCCGCGATCCCTGGAAATTCTGCTTCCGGTGGTTCACGCACGACCGTACATCGAGAAATATCACCCGTCTTTTGCCGTTAATTTTCTCCGCGCGTTGGCGGATTTTCCCGAAAAACGCCCCTCCCCTGACTGATCAAAAAACGTTCTATCTTCCCTGAGATGGCCGGTTCACGGCACTTATGCCTGCCGAAATGTCGTATTCGAACCGGTTGGGACGAGAGTTTCACTAGATAAAGTTCATGCCGATTCGGCATAGGGTAGGCGTTTACGGCATTAGACGTCGCTTCCTTGCATCGGAATAGTTGCGCCTTTTTTCGCCTGCCAGAGAGCCATTAACAAGCGCTCCGGGGCACCTTATACGGGGGCAGATGCACAAGACTTTTTCGCCACGAGCGTTCCAGTCCCTGCATCGGCCTGAGTCAAACGCAAGTAAGGGTAAAGATATGAAGAAGGCAAAGCTTAGCCTCGCCTGGCAGATCCTCATCGGTCTGATGTTGGGGATTGCAATCGGTGCACTGCTCAACCATTTCAGTGCCGAAAAGGCCTGGTGGATCAGTAACATCCTGCAACCGGCAGGCGATATCTTTATCCGTCTGATCAAGATGATTGTGATCCCGATCGTGATCTCCTCGTTGATCGTCGGTATCGCAGGTGTCGGCGATGCGAAGAAGCTCGGCAGCATCGGCCTGAAGACCATCATCTACTTCGAAATCGTCACCACGATCGCTATCGTTGTCGGTCTGGTGTTGGCCAATGTGTTCCACCCGGGCACCGGCATCGACATGAGCACGCTGGGTACGGTGGATATTTCCAAGTACCAGGCCACGGCCGCCGAGGTGCAGCATGAACACGCGTTCATCGAAACCATCCTCAACCTGATCCCGTCGAACATCTTCGCGGCTATCGCCCGTGGCGAGATGCTGCCGATCATCTTCTTCTCGGTGTTGTTCGGCCTAGGCCTGTCGAGCCTGAAACCCGACTTGCGCGACCCGCTGGTGAAGTTGTTCCAGGGCGTGTCGGAAAGCATGTTCAAGGTCACTCACATGATCATGAACTACGCCCCGATCGGCGTTTTCGCACTGATCGCGGTCACCGTGGCCAACTTCGGCTTCGCCTCCCTGCTGCCGCTGGCCAAACTGGTGTTGCTGGTTTACTTCGCCATCGCCTTCTTCGCCTTCATGGTGCTGGGCTTGATTGCTCGTCTGTTCGGTTTCTCTGTGATCAAGCTGATGCGCATCTTCAAGGATGAGCTGGTGCTGGCCTACTCCACCGCCAGTTCCGAAACCGTGCTGCCGCGCGTCATCGAGAAGATGGAAGCCTACGGCGCACCGAAAGCGATCTGCAGCTTCGTGGTGCCGACCGGTTACTCGTTCAACCTCGACGGCTCGACCCTGTACCAGAGCATCGCGGCGATCTTCATTGCCCAGCTGTACGGCATCGACCTGTCCATCAGCCAGCAATTGTTGCTGGTGCTGACCCTGATGGTCACCTCCAAAGGCATCGCCGGCGTGCCAGGTGTGTCCTTCGTGGTGCTGCTGGCAACGCTGGGCAGCGTGGGTATTCCACTGGAAGGCCTGGCGTTCATCGCCGGTGTCGACCGCATCATGGACATGGCCCGAACCGCACTGAATGTGATCGGCAACGCTTTGGCCGTATTGGTCATCTCGCGTTGGGAAGGCATGTACGACGATGCCAAGGGCCAACGCTACTGGAACTCCCTGCCGCACTGGCGCAGCAAGGAAAAATTGCCGGCAGGTGAAACCTCCAGCAACTAACCAATCTGCTTCTGTAGGAGCGAGGCTTGCCCGCGAAGAACGATAACGCGGTGTACCTGATACACCGCGGCGTCCCTTTCGCGGGCAAGCCTCGCTCCTACAGTACGGAGTCGGCGGCACATCATGTGAACGTCCCACCCCAAAACAAACCCCGGAGAAATCCGGGGTTTGTCGTTTCTGGCTACCCCGTTATCATTCGCCGCATTCTTTGGGGGATTTAACTGATGCTCAATGGCCTGTGGCTCGGCTTCTTCATCGTGGCAGCCGTATCGGCGCTGGCGCAGTGGTTGATCGGTGGCAACGCCGGGATCTTCGCGGCGATGGTGGAAAGCATTTTCGCCATGGCCAAATTGTCAGTCGAGGTCATGGTCTTGCTGTTCGGCACCCTCACCCTCTGGCTGGGCTTTCTGCGGATTGCCGAGAAAGCCGGGATCGTCGAGTGGCTGGCCAAGGCGCTGGGCCCGTTGTTCCTGCGCCTGATGCCGGAAGTGCCGGCCGGCCATCCGGCCATCGGCCTGATCACGCTCAACTTCGCCGCCAACGGCCTGGGCCTGGACAACGCCGCCACGCCGATCGGCCTGAAGGCCATGAAGGCGCTGCAAGAGCTCAACCCCAGCGCCACCATCGCCAGCAACGCACAGATTCTGTTCCTGGTACTCAACGCCTCCTCCCTGACCCTGCTGCCGGTGACGATCTTCATGTACCGCGCCCAGCAAGGCGCGCCAGATCCGACGCTGGTGTTCCTGCCGATCCTGCTGGCCACCAGTTGCTCGACACTGGTAGGTCTGTTGTCGGTGGCGGTCATGCAACGTCTGCGCCTGTGGGACCCGGTGGTGCTCGCGTACATGATTCCCGGCGCCCTGATACTGGGTGGCTTCATGGCGCTGCTGGCGACGCTCTCGGCGACCGCTCTGGCCAGCCTGTCATCGATCCTTGGCAACCTGACGCTGTTCGGTCTGATCATGCTGTTTCTGGTGATCGGTGCGTTGCGCAAAGTGAAGGTCTACGAGGCGTTCGTCGAAGGCGCCAAAGAAGGTTTCGATGTGGCGAAGAATCTGCTGCCGTATCTGGTGGCGATGCTCTGCGCCGTCGGCGTACTGCGGGCATCCGGGGCGCTGGATTTTGGTCTGGACGGGATTCGGCATCTGGTGGAGTGGGCCGGTTGGGATACCCGCTTCGTCGATGCCTTGCCGACCGCCATGGTCAAACCGTTTTCGGGCAGTGCGGCACGGGCGATGCTGATCGAAACCATGCAGACGTCCGGGGTCGACAGCTTCCCGGCGCTGGTGGCGGCGACGGTGCAGGGCAGTACGGAAACGACCTTCTATGTGCTTGCGGTGTACTTCGGTGCAGTGGGCATCCAGCGCGCGCGGCATGCGGTGGGGTGTGCGTTGCTGGCGGAGCTGGCCGGCGTTCTTGGTGCCATTGGGGTTTGCTACTGGTTCTTTGGCTAACCGAATACCCCCTGTAGGAGCGAGCTTGCTCGCGATGGTCGTCAACGATGACGCTGCATGGCTGACACCCCAGGTGCTCTCAGGTTCTTCGCGAGCAAGCTCGCTCCTACAGGGTTCAGCGGTGGCTTTAGGGTCTCGGCGGCGGCGCAGCTTTCTGCCCTTGCTCAACCGCCCAGGCCACCACCTGTGCCGTCAATTGGTCACTCGCCTGGCCAAACCCGGTCACCACCGCCGGCACCTTCACATCGTTCAACGGCTGGCGCACTTCAAAGCGCCGGCTCGCTAGGATTCGCTGGTCATAACCGCGCACCAGCAACGCATCCAGCCGAACGACCACGCTCGCTGCAGTGCCTTGGTATTCAGTCTGGAACGCCTGCAGATTGCCGCCCAGTTCCAGGTCCGCCTGAAAATTGCTGTCATCGGTGCTCAGCAGCGACACCCGTCCGTCACGCTGGAAGCCATCGAGCAGACGATTACGCAGCAGCACCGGCGCCGGGTCGCTCCAGCGTGAAGCCTTGTAGCTGCTGATCAAGTCACCGTGCGGGATCACTGCGATGTTCGGGCTGTTCAACGCCTGGCTGGCCTGAGGCTTGGTCAGGCGTAGTGACCAGGGTTGCGGCGTACCGTGATTAACCGAGGCGCTGCTTTGGGATGAGGGCAACCGATAGACATCGGACGGCTCGGACTTGGGCAGGATCGAGCAGGATCCGGTCAACGCAACAGCAGCGAGGAGGGCGAGGTGACTCGGCTTCATGGCGTGAATTCCTTGTTCTTGTCGTTGCCCAGCAAGTAGCCGCTGGGATTGGCTTCCAGGCGCTGGGAAATAGCCCGCAACGATGTCAGGGTGTCGCGCAACTCACGCACCGCCGGCGCCAGGCCATTGAGGCCCTGCATCCCACTGTTCAGCGAATCCTGATTGTTGGTGAGCAGCGTGTTGATCGTCGCGCTGCTCTGTTCCAGGGATTTCATGGCCTGTTCGGCACTGCCGAACATCTGCTTGCCCTGATCGCTGAGCAAGCCGTTGGCATTGCGCATCAACGCTGCGGTCTGCTCCAGAGTGGCTGTGGCCTGCTTGCCGATGGCACCCAGTTGTTGCATGGCCTGGCGAATGTCGCCGCGCTGATCGGCGAGGGTGCCGGTGGTTTGCTCCAGATGCTCAAGGGTCTTGCTGATGCGCTCGACATTCTCCGAAGAAAACATTTGGTTGGCGTTTTGCATCAGGACGTTAACGCCAGCCATCAGGTCATTGCTGTCGTTGAGCAATCGGGCGATGGGCGAGGGCGATGCAATGATCGTAGGTAAAACACCGTTCTTGCCCTTGAGCTTCGGGCTTTGCGGCGTGCCACCGCTGAGCTGGATGATCGAGGTCCCAGTGATCCCGGTCAGTGCCAGTTTGGCCTGGGTGTCTTCCTTGATCGGCGTATCACCGCCGAGGCGGATCCGCGCCAACACCCGGCGTGGGTCTTTCGGGTCCAGGCGCAACGTCACGACGTCGCCGACCTTGATCCCGCTGTACTGCACGGCGCTGCCCTTGGACAAGCCGCTGACCGCTTCATTGAAGACGATTTCGTAGTCCTTGAACTCAGTGTCGACGCTGGACTTGGCCAGCCACAGGCCGAAGAGCAGGGCGCCCGCCACCACAATCACGGTGAACAGGCCGATCAATACATGATGGGCTCGGGTTTCCATGTCAGACCTCGTTGAGCTGTTTAGTGGCGGTCAGCGCCGCGCGGCCGCGAGGGCCATGGAAGTATTCGTGAATCCACGCATCGTCCGTTTCCGAGACGACATCAATGGCATCGGCCACCAGCACTTTCTTCTGTGCCAGCACTGCGACCCGGTCGGAGATGGTGTAAAGCGTGTCGAGATCGTGGGTCACCAGAAATACGCTCAAGCCCAATGCATCGCGCAGGGTCAGGATCAATTGATCGAACGCCGCCGCACCAATCGGATCAAGGCCGGCGGTGGGCTCGTCGAGAAACAGGATGTCCGGGTCCAGCGCCAGCGCCCGGGCCAGTGCCGCACGCTTGATCATGCCGCCGGACAGCGAAGCAGGGTATTTGTCCGCCGCCGACAACGGCAGCCCCGCCAGGGCGAGCTTCACCGCCGCCAGATGCTCGGCGTCGTCACGGCTCAAGCCGGCGTGCTCGATCAGGGGCAAGGCGACATTCTCGGTCACGGTCAGCGAAGAGAACAAGGCGCCTTTCTGGAACAGCACACCGAAGCGCCGTTCGACCAGCGAGCGCTCATGCTCGGCCAGCGTCGGCAGATTCTTGCCGAAGACTTTCACCACACCTTCACTGGGCTGACGCAAGCCGACAATACTGCGCAGCAGCACCGATTTACCGCTACCGGAACCGCCCACCACGGCGAGGATCTCGCCCTTGTACAAGTCCAGGTCAAGGTTTTCGTGCACGCTCTGGCGGCCGAAACGATTGCACAGCCCACGGACTTCGATCACCGCCTCGGTGGGCGCTCGGGGTACTCGACTCACCAGCCCATCTCCATGAAAAACAGTGCGGCCACGGCGTCGAGCACGATCACCACGAAAATCGACTGGACCACACTCGACGTCGTGTGGGCACCGACCGACTCGGCGCTGCCGCTGACCTTGAAGCCTTCAAGACAGCCGATTGCGGCGATGAGGAACGCGAAGATCGGCGCTTTGACGATCCCCACCAGAAAGTGCTGGACGCCAATATCGGTTTGCAACAGCGACAGGAACATCGCCGGTGAAATACCCAGCGACACCGCGCAGACCACGCCGCCACCGATAATCCCCGACAGCATCGCCAGGAAGGTCAGCATGGGTAGCGCGACCAGCAGCGCCAGGACGCGCGGCACCACCAGCAGTTCCATCGGGTCGAGACCCAGGGTGCGGATGGCGTCGATTTCTTCGTTGGCCTTCATCGAACCGATTTGCGCCGTGAACGCACTCGCGGTGCGCCCGGCCATCAGGATCGCGGTCAGCAACACGCCGAATTCGCGCAGGAAGGAGAATGCCACCAGGTCCACGGTGAAAATACTCGCGCCGAAACTCGCCAGTACCGTCGCCCCGAGAAATGCCACCACGGCGCCCACCAGAAAGGTCAGCAGGGCGACGATGGGCGCGGCATCGAGGCCGGTCTGTTCGATGTGCGCCACCATTGGTGTGAGGCGCCAACGCTTGGGGCGAAACAGGCCGCGGGCCATGGTTTCCAGGATCAGGCCGACGAAGCCCAGCAGTTGCAGGGTGTCCTGCCAGACGGCGTCAACGGCGCGGCCGATGCGGGTCAGCAGTTGAATACCGACACTGATTTCCGGTTCCTTGATCGGCACGCAGAAGTCGGTCAGCGAGCAATAGACCGTTTGCAACAAGGCGCGGTCGGCAGAGGACAGTGTGCAATCGGGATGCTCGGCGGATCTGCCGAGGCGCTCGGACCCGAGCAACTCCACCAGTAACGATGCACCGGCGGTGTCGAGCGCTCCGAGGCCGTTAAGGTCGATGTGGGTGCTGTCGTCGTATTGGCCGCGAAGCTTTTCGCTCAGGCTTTTGAGATCGGCGTAATGGGCGAGCGTCCAGTCACCCGTGATCTGCAACTGAGCAGGGGTGTCAGAGGTGTCCAGTTGGGCATTGCCGGCCACTTTACTGCTGGTCATAAGCTCCATGCTTGTTCGGCTGTTATGCAAGCCTATGTTAATAGCATGAACCGCATTACTTTTCTTTGATCGGTGTGCTGTCCGTGATCTTGAAACGCAGCACCCCGATCAGCTGGCCGTCCTCGGTCAATACCCGGACCTGCCACTTGCCCGCGGGGTTGCCGGGGAAGTTCTGCTTGTGGGTCCAGGCCCGATAGCCTTCCTTGCGCCCGCCGCGGATATCCAGGGCGATGCGGTCGACCTCTTTACCGTTGAACTGCCAGACGTGGTAAATCCGTTCGTCCAGACCGCGCGGGGCATTGATCGCGGTGTAGGCGTACAGGCCGTTGCCGCGAATCTGCTCGGCACTGACTTCATCAAGACTGTCGCCGGGGGTGCGGTCCTGCATTTGCGTGCTGATGGCCACATCGGTCATCCACAGCGTTGCCGGCGGCACCCACGACCGCAGCACCCAACCAACGCCGCCGATGCCCACGGTGATACTCAGGATTGCCAACGCGTTGCGCACAGTCCTGATCGGGAAGATCGAAGCCAGACTCGGAAAAGACAGCACGACCGCAGTCCCCAGGGCGAGCTTGAAACTCTGGGACGTGGTCAGGTGCAGGATCACGGGCAGGGCGGTCAGCAGTGCCGCGAACAACGTTAGCGTATGCAGCGCCAGGAACGCCCAGCGTCGCGGCGCCAGCCATTTGTAGTAAAGCGGGTCGATGATGGAAATCAGTGCGGCAATGCACAGCATCCCGGTGAAGAACAACTGGCCGCTGTTCCAGGTGGTGGTGATGAAAAAGAACGGCAGGACGAAAAACAGGCTTTCCTGGTGGATCATCTGCGTGGCGTATCGCAGCAACGGTCGGGGAATTTCGCGGTTGAAGATCCGGGCGAACAGCTTGGTCAGGCTGTTTTCCAGCATCAGCCAGATCCAGCTGATCAGCATGATGATGGTGATCCAGGTCGCCAGGCCTTGCTGACGATCCACCAGCATGAAGCTGCCGACCCCGGAAATGAAACCGCCGAGCGCAATAACCCCTGGGTAGCGCTTCATCAGTTCCAGGATGCGCTGTACGAAAAGGGTCAGGGTAGGCATTCGGCGGTTCGCATTAGTCGGGGGAAAAATCCTCGACAGAGTACCGCCCGGTGGGCGGTGTGGCGAGGGTGATACGTCCATTTGACCAACACAGTATTGTGGCGAGGGAGCTTGCTC
>DQGF01000575.1:10835-12393 GCA_003525045.1 Pseudomonas sp.
GAGGGAGCTTGCTCCCGCTGGGGTGCGAAGCGCCCCCAAAACCGTCTTACCGTGTTATTTCAGGCAAAGCGTGGAAACCGATTTGCGGCTGCTGCGCAACCGAGCGCGAGCAAGCTCCTCGTCACAGGGGAACAGTTATCGTCTGCGATGGATTCGCCAAGCCAGCAGTATAAGCACGAACATCCCAAACACTCCGGCAATCGCCCACATCAACTGGTCATAGCTCACCAACGGCTTTTCGATCCGCAAATAGCCCGGCTGCATGAGCAATTCACGCATGGCCTTGTTCGCCTCTGCCAGCGTTACCCCCTGCAGTTCTTTGGCCGGGTCGGCGAAGCGGCCGTCGTCGTAGTCCCCAAGGGCGCTCCAGTAGTAATCAGCCAGCGCGCTGTTGCCTTGCACGGCCCAGGCCTGGCGGGCGATCGCAGCCTGCTTGAGGCGGTTGAAGGTGTCGGCGTTGAGACCGTCCTTGAGCAACCCGGCCTTCAACTCCTCCAGCACCTGTTCGGCCGAGGGCACGTCGTCGCGTTCAAGGTCCGCATTCAGGCTCATGAAGCCCACTCCGCCAAACAGCTCGCGCTCGGCCGAGGGGCCGTAGGACAAACCGTGGGCCAGGCGCAATTGCCGATAGAGTGCCCAGTCCAGATAGTCTTTGAGCAGGTCGAAGGTCTGGTCGTGCTGATCCTCCTGCACTGGCTCCGGCACCAGCCAGTGCAACTTGGCACCACCGCCGACGAAACCGCGACTGAGCGTGCGTTCATGGGCCGCACTGGCCTTGATTTCGGGCAGGGGCAGGTGATCGGTAGGCTCGACCGCTTCAAGCGCGCCCCAAGAACGTTCCAGATAGGCGGGCAACAACCGGTCGAGGTCGCCGACCACGATCAGGGTCATGTTATTGGGCGCGTACCAGGCCTTGCGCACCTGTTCCAGTTGGTCACGGGTCAGGTGATCGACTTCAGCCCGCTCGGGGCATTTGAGGCCCAACTCCACCGCCAGTTGATTACTCGCCGTATGGCCTACGTCCTGGCGATCCAGCCAGCGTTGCAGGTGCGAGTAATGGCCGCCGTCTTCGCGCTCGACCACTTGTTTGGCGGCATTAATGGCGTTGTCGTCGATTCGGGTTTGGGTCAGCAGCGCCAACAGCAGGTCGAGGACCTTGCGCTGGTTTTTCGCCGGGGCCTCGATGACGAACGTAGTGTCGGCATTGCTGGTATAGGCATTCCACTCGCCACCCATGGCCTGCATGCGTTCCTCCAGACCGCCTTCGCCAGTGGCATCGATGCCGCTGAACAGCAAGTGTTCAAGCAGGTGCGGCAGCTCTTTGTCGGCGCAGCTGAAGTCATCGATGCCGACTCCGACTACCAAGCGAATCGCCACATGCCCGCGCTCCGTGCCGGGCTTGAGCAGCAATTGCAGGCCGTTGGGCAGGGTATAGCCCTCAACCTGGAAGCGATCCAGAGCAAGCGAAGGGAATGTGCCAATCAATAGACAGGCGAACAACAGGTAACGCATAGCTAGCTTCCATACGGCTGATTGGAAATCCGTGTCGCCCTTCAGG
>DQGF01000253.1:0-11383 GCA_003525045.1 Pseudomonas sp.
TCCCCGCGAACCAGACGCTGCGGTGTGCCTGCCGGAACGCGTTATCGTTCTTCGCGGGCAAGCCTCGCTCCTACAGGGGTCAGCTGTGTTTTAGAGGTCGCCCAGGCCGTCGATCAGCGCCTGGTTCTGCTCTGGGGTACCGATGCTGATCCGCAGGAACTGGGCAATCCGCTCCTGCTTGAAGTGCCGAACGATCACGCCCTGCTCACGCAACTTCGCCGCCAGGCCGGCCGCGTCGTGCTGCGGATGCCGGGCGAAAATGAAGTTCGCCGCCGACGGCAGCACTTCAAAGCCCTTCGCCTCCAATTGCCCGACCACCTTGTCACGACTCTCGATCACCCACCGACAGGTCTTGTCGAAGTGCTCGCGATCCTCGAACGCTGCCGCCGCGCCCACAATTGCCAGGCGATCCAGCGGATAGGAGTTGAAGCTGTTCTTGATCCGCTCCAGCGCTTCGATCAGGTCCGGATGCCCCACCGCCAGGCCAACCCGCAGGCCGGCCAGTGAACGGGACTTGGACAGGGTCTGGGTCACCAGCAGATTTGGATAACGGTCCACCAGCGTGATCGCCGTCTCGCCACCAAAATCGATGTAGGCCTCATCCACCACGACCACCGTATCCGGGCTGGCCTTGAGGATTTGCTCGACGGCATCCAGCGCCAGCAGGCAACCGGTCGGCGCGTTCGGGTTAGGGAAAATGATCCCGCCGTTCGGTTTGGCGTAATCGGCCGGGTTGATCTGGAACTGTTCGTCCAGCGGCACCGCGTCGAATGCGATGCCGTACAACCCGCAGTAAACCGGATAGAAGCTGTAGCTGATGTCCGGGAACAACAGCGGCTGATCGTGTTGCAGCAGACCGTGGAAGATGTGCGCCAGGACTTCATCGGAACCGTTGCCGAGGAACACCTGATTGCTCTGCACGCCGTAATACCTGGCGACTGCGTTTTTGAGCAGATCGCTGTTCGGGTCCGGGTACAGACGCAAATTGTCGTTCAGTTCGGTCTGCATCGCCGCCAGGGCTTTGGGCGATGGACCGTACGGATTTTCATTGGTATTGAGCTTCACCAGCTTGGCCAGTTTCGGTTGTTCGCCCGGTACGTAAGGCACCAGATTCTTGACGAACGGGCTCCAGAATTTACTCATGTTCATTTCCCCTTCTGCTCGTCAACGATGCGGTATTCGGCGCTCCGCGCGTGCGCGGTCAACGACTCGCCACGGGCCAGCACGGAAGCGGTCTTGCCCAGTTCAGACGCACCCTGCTCGGAGCAGAAGATGATCGACGAGCGTTTCTGGAAGTCGTACACACCCAGCGGCGAGGAGAATCGCGCGGTGCCGGAAGTCGGCAGCACGTGGTTCGGACCGGCGCAATAGTCGCCCAAGGCTTCGGAAGTGTGACGCCCCATGAAGATCGCACCAGCGTGGCGGATCTGCGGCAGCCAGGCCTGCGGATCTGCAACGGACAACTCAAGGTGTTCCGGCGCGATGCGGTTGGCCACTTCGATGGCCTGGTCCATGTCGCGAACCTTGATCAGCGCGCCACGGCTATTGATCGAGGTTTCAATAATCTCGGCTCGCTCCATGGTCGGCAGCAATTTGGCGATGCTGGCGGCGACCTTGTCGAGGAACTCGGCGTCCGGGCTGACCAGGATCGCCTGGGCGTCTTCGTCGTGCTCGGCCTGGGAGAACAGGTCCATGGCAATCCAGTCGGGATCGGTCTTGCCGTCGCACACCACGAGGATTTCCGACGGACCGGCGATCATGTCGATACCGACCTGGCCGAATACGTGGCGCTTGGCGGTGGCGACGTAGATGTTGCCCGGCCCGACCACCTTGTCGACCTTCGGCACGCTTTCGGTGCCGTAAGCCAGCGCGGCAACGGCTTGAGCACCACCGATGGTGAACACGCGGTCGACACCGGCGATGCAGGCTGCGGCCAGTACCAGCTCGTTGATTTCACCACGCGGGGTCGGCACGACCATGACCACTTCAGTCACGCCAGCGACCTTGGCCGGAATCGCGTTCATCAGCACCGAGGACGGATACGACGCCTTGCCGCCCGGCACGTACAAACCGGCGCGATCCAGCGGCGTGACCTTCTGGCCCAGCACCGTGCCATCGGCTTCGGTGTAGCTCCAGGAGTCCTGTTTCTGTTTTTCGTGGTAGCTGCGTACGCGAGAGGCGGCTTTTTCCAGGGCTTCGCGCTGAGGTACGGTGATCCGCGTCAGGGCCAGTTCCAGGCGTTCACGCGGCAGGATCAGGTCGGCCATGGACGCAACGTCCAGGCCGTCGAACTGCCGGGTGTAGTCCACCAGCGCCGCATCGCCACGCTCACGCACGGTCTTGATGATGTCCAGCACGCGCTGATTGACCGAGTCGTCGGACACACTTTCCCAGCTCAGCAGATGATCCAGATGATGTGCGAAATCCGGGTCAGCAGCGTTGAGTCGGCGAATTGCAGTCGGTGCGGTCATAGCGAGAGCCTCATAGAATTGGCAAAAAACTCAGGTCCCGTAAGCTAGCAGCCGATCCGCTTGGGCACCTGAGAATTCTGGCTATGAGGCGGATAGACGGGCGCGACTTAGCGTCGCGCAGGTGAATCAGCCGCGGTGTCGAGACTCCACTGCCTTGCGCAGGGTGTCGATCAACGCCTGGATACGGGCGTGCTGCATTTTCATCGAAGCCTTGTTGACGATCAGCCGAGAGCTGATGGCCGCGATGAAATCCTGTGGCTCCAGGCCGTTGGCCCGCAGCGTGTTACCGGTGTCGACCACGTCGATGATCTTGTCGGCCAGGCCGATCAGCGGTGCCAGTTCCATCGAGCCATACAGCTTGATGATGTCGACCTGGCGACCTTGTTCAGCGTAATAGCGCTTGGCGACGTTGACGAATTTGGTGGCGATGCGCAGACGGCCTTTTGGCTCGACCGCGCCGACTTTACCTGCGGTCATCAGTTTGCACTGGGCGATCTGCAGGTCCAGTGGCTCGTACAGGCCCTGGCCACCGTATTCCATCAGCACATCTTTACCGGCGACACCGAGGTCGGCGGCGCCATGCTCGACGTAAGTCGGCACATCGGTGGCGCGCACGATCAGCAGGCGTACATCGGCCTGGGTCGTGGGGATGATCAGCTTGCGGCTCTTGTCCGGATTCTCGGTCGGCACGATGCCCGCTTCAGCCAGAAGCGGCAGGGTATCGTCAAGGATGCGGCCCTTGGACAGTGCGATGGTCAACATGGGAAACGTCAGTCCTTATCAAGGTACTCATGCCCGGTCGCAAATGGCGCCGGACACACATCGAGCCGGAAACCGGCTCGACTTGAAACGAAATCAACGGGCGCGTCCCTGCGCCCATGCAGCAGAAACTAGCCCGGTACGCGGCGGATCTTGGCGCCGAGCATCTGCAGTTTCTCTTCGATGCACTCGTAACCACGGTCGATGTGGTAGATGCGGTCGATCAGGGTGTCGCCTTCGGCAATCAGCGCCGAGATGACCAGGCTGGCCGAAGCACGCAGGTCGGTGGCCATGACTGGCGCGCCCTTGAGCTTTTCGGTACCGGTGACGATGGCAGTGTTGCCTTCGACCTGGATCTTGGCGCCCATGCGGTGCAGTTCGTACACGTGCATGAAGCGGTTTTCGAAGATCGTCTCGATCACGGCACCGGTGCCTTCGGCAATGGCGTTGAGGGAGATGAACTGCGCTTGCATGTCGGTCGGGAACGCCGGGTACGGAGCAGTACGCACGTTGACGGCTTTTGGCCGCTTGCCGTGCATGTTCAGCTCGATCCAGTCTTCGCCGCAGGTGATTTCAGCACCCGACTCGCGGAGCTTTTCCAGAACGGCTTCGAGGATGGTCGGATCCGTGTCCTTGACCTTCACACGACCGCCGGTTACCGCCGCTGCCACCAGGTAGGTGCCAGTCTCGATACGGTCAGGCATCACCTTGTAAGTGGTCGGGTGCAGACGCTCGACGCCATCGATGGTGATGGTGTCGGTGCCGGCGCCAGTGATCTTGGCGCCCATGGCGTTCAGGAAGTTCGCCAGGTCGATGACTTCAGGCTCGCGAGCGGCGTTCGCCAGGACGCTGCGGCCCTTGGCCAAAGCGGCTGCCATCATGATGTTTTCAGTACCGGTCACGCTGACGGTATCGAAGAAGAAGTGCGCACCGCGCAGGCCGCCTTCAGGCGCCTTGGCCTTGATGTAGCCGCCTTCGACGTCGATGATTGCGCCCATGGCCTCAAGACCACGAATGTGCAGGTCAACCGGACGCGAACCGATGGCGCAACCGCCAGGCAGTGCGACTTCGGCTTCACCGAAACGGGCAACCATCGGGCCCAGTACCAGGATCGACGCACGCATGGTTTTAACCAGTTCGTACGGAGCGATCAGGGTCTTGATGGTGCGCGGGTCGATTTCGACGCTGAGTTTCTCGTCGATCACCGGCTCGATACCCATCCGACCGAACAGCTCGATCATAGTGGTGATGTCGTGCAGGTGCGGCAGGTTGGCCACGGTAACCGGGCCATCGCACAGCAGCGTTGCCGCCAGGATCGGCAGGGCAGAGTTCTTTGCCCCGGAGATGCGGATTTCGCCATCAAGACGAACGCCACCGGTAATAATCAATTTATCCATAAGAATCTCGACGCCCTTGGGCTCAGGTGCGCTCGGCCCAGGCCGCGCTGCTGAAAAATTTCATAGTGACCGCATGGATGCTGCCATCGGTGATCCATGGGTTCAAATGGGCATAGATCTGCTGCTGACGCTTCACCGGGCTCAACGCCGCCAGTTCATCGCTAATCACGTTCAGCTGAAAGTTGCAGCCTTCGCCTTCAACTTCCACCAACGTTCCGGGCAGCTTTCCTTCAAGGAAGCTCTTCACTTCTACGGCCTGCATGCTCAACCTCAATCGGCGCCCTGTGCGCGCGGGTCGGACATCATACAAAAAAGCCCCGCGCCTGCGAACCCCGCGAAGCAGGACTCTGACGGGGGGCTTCCTTATAGATGCTGGTTAGGATTGCGCCAACAGCTCGGTCAATTCACTGACCTGAGCGATTTCGCGCATGTCTTCTGGCATCCCACGAATGCTCCACGCCTTGCCGGCCGCCTCTGCATCACGCATGAAGCACAGTAACAGCGACAAGCCGACACTGCTGGACTTCAACACTGCCGAACAATCGACCACCAGCGCAGCGGCCTTGCTGGACTTGATCAGCGCCTGACCCTGCTTGCGCAGGCCAGGACCGGTGCGGTAGTCCAGCATGCCGCTGAGCAGCAGCTCGCCGGATTCGCTCATGCGAATGGCCGACACACTCATTGAGCTTGCTTCTCGGCAGCTTTTTCGGTGGTTTCCTTGGCTTTGGCGACTTCCCCGGCCCAATTATCGATGGTCTTGTCCAAGTCGTTGCCATTACGCTGCATCGCATCAGTGAACTGATCGCGGAACAGCTTGCCGATGTTGATGCCGTTGATGATCACGTTGCGGACTTTCCATTCGCCGTTGATTTTCTCGAGTGTGTAGGACACTGGATAAATCGAACCGCCGCTGCCCTTGACCTGCATGTCGACGCTGGTCCGGGTACCGCTTTCGTCCTTGGCCGGCGAAACGGTGATGCCCTGGTTGTTGTATTCGAGCAAGGCGTTGCCATAGAACTGCATCAGGCTGCGCTTGAAGTTTTCCTGGAAGCGTTGCATTTGCTCAGGCGTGGCTTTGCGCGAGTACTTCACGGTCATGATGCCGCGGGATATCCCGTCGGCATCGACCACCGGACCGACGATAGAGTTCAGCGCATCGTAGAACTCCTTCGGGCTTTGCTTGTATTTTTCTTTGTTGGCAGCCAGGTCGGCCAGCAACCGGGTAGTCGTGTCCTGAACCAGATCGTGCGCCGACGGCGCCGCCACGGCGTTAGCCATCAACGGCAAGGCCGCGAGTAATACCAACAGGCCACGTCGCAAGGTAGAGATCATTCAAAAACTCCTCATTTGGCTTCTTTGCTTACGGTGTTGAGCAGGAATTTACCGATCAGGTCCTCGAGCACCAGCGACGACTGGGTGTCGTGGATCGTTCCACCATCCTTGAGCAGGCCTTGTTCGCCGCCTACGCTGATACCGATGTACTTCTCGCCCAACAGGCCAGCGGTCAGGATAGATGCAGTGGAGTCAGTCGGCAGGTTATCTACGGTCTTTTCCAGCTGCATGGTCACTCTTCCGGTGAAACTGTCGCGGTCCAGATCGATCGCCGTGACCTTGCCGATGGTCACACCGGCCATGGTCACTTTAGCTCTGACCGTCAAACCGGCGATATTGTCGAAATAGGCATAAAGTTTATACGTATCGGTCGTTGCGCTCGGGGACAGGCCACTCACCCGCAACGCCAGCAACAGCAAAGCCAGGATGCCAGCCAGCAAGAAAAGGCCGACACCGATTTCCAGGGTGCGGTTTTGCATCAGAAATCTCCAAACATCAAGGCGGTCAGAATAAAGTCCAGGCCGAGGACTGCCAAAGAGGCATACACCACGGTCTTGGTAGTGGCACGACTGATCCCCTCGGAAGTGGGCTCACAGTCATAGCCTTGGAATACGGCGATCCAGGTCACGACAAAGGCGAAGACGATGCTTTTGATGATGCCGTTGAGCACATCGTCGGCAAAGGTCACGCTGTTCTGCATGTTCGACCAGTAGGAACCTTCATAGACACCCAGCCAGTCGACCGCCACCCACGAACCACCCCAGATACCCACCACGCTGAAAATCATCGCCAGCACCGGCAGGGAAATGAAGCCGGCCCACAGGCGCGGGGCAATGATGTACTTGAGCGGATCGACACCGATCATTTCCAGGCTGGACAACTGTTCGGTGGACTTCATGTTGCCGATTTCAGCGGTCAGGGCGGACCCTGCACGCCCGGCGAAGAGCAAAGCGGTGACCACCGGACCCAGTTCACGCAGCAACGTCAGCGCAACCATCTGCCCGACCGCCTGCTCCGATCCATAGCTGGACAGGATGTTGAACCCTTGCAGCGCCAGCACCATGCCGATGAACACCCCGGAGACCACGATGATCACCAGGGACATCACGCCCACCGAATGCAGTTGCTTGATCAGCAGGCCGAAACCGCCGCCGATACCGCCACGGCCGAACAGGGCATGAAACAGGAATATCGCCGAACGGCCAAACACTCCCAGCACATCGATGCCGGAATGGCCGAACCGGCGAACCCGTTCTATTAGTGAAATCTTGCGCATCAACGCTTCCCCAGAAGATCTGCGCGGTAATCCGTCGCTGGAAAGTGATAGGCGACCGGACCGTCCGGTTCGCCTGTCATGAATTGACGGATGCGTGGCTCCTGCGAGTTCATCAGTTCCTCGGGGGTGCCCTGCCCCAACACCTGGCCTTCGCCGACGACATAGATGTAATCGGCGATGCTCGCTGTCTCGGCCAGGTCGTGGGAAACCACGATACTGGTGATGCCCAGCGCATCGTTGAGCAGGCGGATCAGGCGCACCAACACGCCCATGGCGATCGGGTCCTGACCGACAAAGGGCTCGTCATACATGAGGATCTGCGGATCGAGGGCAATCGCCCGGGCCAGCGCAACACGGCGCTTCATGCCGCCGGACAGTTCGTCAGGCATCAGGTCGATGGCGCCACGCAAGCCCACGGCCTGCAATTTGAGCAGGACAATGTCCCGGATCATTTCTTCCGGAAGCTCGGTATGAACCCGTAGCGGAAAGGCGACGTTCTCGAACACGTCGAGATCGGTGAACAGTGCGCCACTCTGAAACAGCACACCCATGTGCTTGCGAGCATCGAACAGGTCGCTGCGCGACAGCTTCGGCAGGTTCTGGCCATTGACCCAGACTTCACCCCTGGTTGGGCGCAATTGTGCGCCCATCAGCCGTAGCAGCGTGGTCTTGCCACACCCGGAAGGCCCCATGATGCCGGTGACCTTGCCGCGCGGTATACGGATATCGACATTATTGAAAATGCTGCGCGTACCGCGCTTGAAGGTCAGTCCCTTCAGCTCGACCGCGTAGGCGTTATCGGCACTCATCTAAACTCCTTGCGATGCAGCCTCTCACTCGGACGCCTGACTTTCTTGCGAAAGCACATACCTCCCCGGGCAGGCCGAACTGGCGGCGAACTATATCACTGCAAAGGCCAAGCGCCCAAGGCCAAAGCCGGTTCATGTTCCACAACAGGGCAGGGTAAAAGCGTGTATTGGGCGGGATTGGGTAACAGAGAGTGACAAAGCGCGACGAACTTGCGTGAGGGTTTCGATCATTACCGTTATAATCGCCACCTTTTCATCAGGCTATACGATTTCCGACATGAGCCAATCCAGCGACCTGATTCAGTCTGCACAACGCACCATCCGCCTCGAACTGGAAGCCGTCACAGGCTTGTTGCCCCGTATCGACGCGGATTTCGTACGCGCTTGCGAGATGATTCTGGCCAGCAAAGGCCGCGTGGTCGTGGTCGGCATGGGCAAATCGGGACACATCGGCAACAAGATTGCCGCCACGCTGGCCAGCACCGGCACCACGGCTTTTTTCGTGCACCCGGCCGAAGCCAGCCACGGCGACATGGGCATGATCACCCGCGATGACATCATCCTGGCACTGTCGAATTCCGGCTCGACCAATGAAATCGTCACCCTGCTGCCGCTGATCAAGCGCCTGGGCATCAAGCTGATCAGCATGACCGGCAACGCCGATTCGCCGCTGGCCAAGGCTGCCGAGGTCAACCTCAACGTGCACGTCGAACACGAAGCCTGCCCGTTGAACCTGGCGCCGACGTCTTCGACCACCGCGGCGCTGGTCATGGGCGACGCCCTGGCCGTTGCGCTGCTCGAAGCCCGCGGTTTTACCGCTGAAGATTTCGCCTTTTCCCACCCTGGCGGCGCACTTGGCCGACGCCTGCTGTTGAAGGTGGAAAACGTCATGCACGCCGGGCAAGAACTGCCGCAGGTCCAGCGCGGTACTCTGCTCAAGGACGCGCTGATGGAAATGACCCGCAAAGGTCTGGGCATGACCGTGATCCTGGAAGCCGATGGTAAGCTTGCCGGGATCTTCACCGACGGCGATTTGCGCCGCACCCTGGACCGCGCCATCGACATCCATCACGCCACCATCGACCAGGTCATGACCGTGCATGGCAAGACGGCTCGCGCTGAAATGCTGGCAGCCGAAGCCCTGAAAATCATGGAAGACCACCGAATCAACGCACTGGTGGTAGTGGACAAGGAGGACCGTCCGATCGGCGCCTTCAACCTGTCCGATCTGCTGCGTGCAGGAGTAATGTAATGAGCAACGATCTGCTGGAACGTGGCAAAAACATCAAGCTGGCGGTATTCGACGTCGACGGCGTACTGACCGACGGGCGCCTGTACTTCCTGGAAGACGGCAGCGAATTCAAGACCTTCAACACGCTCGACGGCCAGGGCATCAAGATGTTGATGGCAGCTGGCGTGCAGACCGCTATCATCAGCGGCCGCAAGACCCCGGTGGTCGAGCGAAGGGCAAAGAACCTCGGCATTCCACACCTGTACCAGGGTCGCGAAGACAAACTGGTGGTGCTCGACGAGCTTCTCGCCCAACTCGGCCTAAGCTATGAACAGGTCGCCTACCTCGGCGACGACTTGCCGGACCTGCCGGTGATTCGCCGCGTCGGCCTGGGCATGGCGGTGGCCAGTGCCGCCAGTTTCGTGCGTGAACACGCCCACGGCATCACCCAGGCCCGTGGTGGCGAAGGTGCCGCTCGCGAATTCTGCGAATTGATCCTGCGCGCCCAGGGCCGTCTCGATGCGGCCAACGCCGCGTACCTGTGAGCCAACTATGCTGAGCAAAACGATTCGCAAATTCCTGGTGTTCGGTTGCATCGCTGCGATTTTTGCCGCGGTCGGCTACTGGAACATCAGTCCGGAGCGTTTCCTCGACCAGCCGCTCGTCAAGGCCGATGAAACCAGGATCGACTGGTACGCTACCAATACTCATAGCGTGCAGTACCTGCCCGACGGCAAACTGCAGTACGACATGACGTCCGACAAGGTCGAACACGTGAAAGCCAGCGACGTTACGCTGGTCAGCAAACCGGACTTGAACATGTTCCGCGGCACCGAGTTTCCGTGGCACGTGCAGAGCGAACGCGGCGAGGTCAATTCCGGTGGAACCGAAGTTGAACTGATCGACTCGGTACGTATCGCACGGACCGACGAGAAAAAGCGTACGACCATTATTACCAGCAGTCGCATGACTGTGTTCCCGCAGCAGCAATATGCGCAGACCGAGCAACCCGTTAGAATCGACGGCGCCGGTGGCGTGTCGACTGGCAAGGGCATGAAAGCGTATTTGAAAGAAAGCAGGATACACCTGCTATCGAACGTAAGAGGACAGTATGAGGCTCGTTAAAACCCTCCCTATTTTGCTCAGTCTGGGCGCAGCACTGGGAAGCGTGAGCGCCTGGGCTCTGCCGGACGATAGAAATCAGCCTATCCGCATTCAGGCCGACGACGCCCAACTGGACGACAAGCAAGGTATCGCCACCTACAAAGGTGACGTGATCATCACCCAGGGCACGATGAAGGTCACCGGCAACACCGTGACCATCACCCGCACCTCGACTGGCGACATCGACGTCGTGACCTCGGTGGGTAACCTGGCCTACTTCGAGCAGATGCAAACTGCTGGCGACTCCAAGCCGGTTCAGGGTTACGGAGTCACTATCCAGTACCACGCCTCGCAAGACCGCGTCGTGCTGATCGATCGCGCCAAAGTCATCGACAAGGACGGCAACGTCACCCAAGGCGAAAAAATCGTCTACGACACGGTCAAAAAACTGGCTAACGCTGGCCGCGCCACAGGCACCAAAGTCACCGAATCACGTCCGCGCATCGACATGGTGATCCAGCCGAAAAAGAAAACCGACGAGCAAAAGGCCCAGTAATGGCAACTCTGAAAGCTCAGCATCTGGCCAAGAGCTACAAGAGCCGCCAGGTCGTGCGCGACGTCAGCCTGTCCATCGACAGCGGTCAGATCGTCGGCTTGCTTGGCCCTAACGGCGCCGGCAAAACCACCTGTTTCTATATGATTGTCGGGCTGGTACAGGCCGATCAAGGTCGAGTACTGATCGACGATCTGGACGTCAGCCACCAGCCAATGCACGGTCGCGCGAAGGCCGGTATCGGCTATCTCCCGCAAGAAGCGTCGATCTTCCGCAAACTTTCGGTGGCCGATAACATCATGGCGATTCTCGAGACCCGCAAGGAACTCGACAAGGCCGGTCGCCGCAAGGAACTGGAAAGCCTGCTGCAGGAATTCCATATCCACCACATCCGCGACAACCTCGGCATGAGCCTGTCCGGTGGTGAACGCCGCCGCGTGGAAATCGCCCG
>DQGF01000253.1:11697-11821 GCA_003525045.1 Pseudomonas sp.
CGCCGCCGCGTGGAAATCGCCCGGGCACTGGCCACCAACCCGAAATTCATCCTCCTCGACGAACCTTTCGCCGGCGTGGACCCGATTTCGGTGGGCGACATCAAACAGATCATCCATCACCTCA
>DQGF01000253.1:12125-16790 GCA_003525045.1 Pseudomonas sp.
AAACAGATCATCCATCACCTCAAGGCCAAGGGCATCGGTGTGCTGATCACAGACCACAACGTCCGTGAAACCCTGGACATCTGTGAAACCGCCTACATCGTCAACGATGGCCAGCTGATCGCCGAAGGCGACTCCGCCACCATCCTGGCCAACGAACTGGTCAAGGAAGTGTATCTGGGCCATGAGTTCCGCCTGTAAGCGCTGAGCTGTCCAGTCTGTCGCTCTAGCGCTTGTCTCGATAAAAAAATCAACACTTTTTTATTGTTACAGCGCTCTAGGCAAACGTTGCAGTTTCGGGCATATAATTTGCTTATGTTTGGCGCTCCGGCGCCCTTTAGTGGATGGCGCATGTGCGCCGGCGAATAAGGTGTTAAGCCCCTGCCATGAAACCATCGCTAGTCTTGAGAATGGGCCAGCAGCTGACGATGACACCGCAGCTGCAACAGGCCATCCGTTTGCTCCAATTGTCGACCCTGGACCTGCAACAGGAAATCCAGGAGGCCCTGGAGTCCAATCCGATGCTCGAACGCCAGGAAGAAGGCGACGACTTCGATAATGCCGACCCCTTGGCCGACAAAGCCGAACAGCAACCCAACGCCGACGTTTCGGAACCCTCTTACCAGGAAACTGCCCCGACGGTGGATAACCTCGAGGAAGGGGACTGGAACGAGCGCATTCCTAACGAACTGCCCGTCGATACCGCGTGGGAAGACGTTTACCAGACCAGCGCCAGCAGCCTGCCGAGCAACGATGACGACGAGTGGGACTTCACCACCCGTACATCGGCCGGTGAGAGCCTGCAAAGCCATCTGCTTTGGCAACTGAACCTGGCACCGATGTCCGACACCGATCGCCTGATTGCCGTGACCCTGATCGACTGCATCAACAATCAGGGCTACCTGGACGAAACCCTCGAGGAAATTCTCGAAGCCTTCGACCCGGAACTGGACGTCGAACTCGACGAAATAGAAGCCGTCCTGCATCGCATCCAGCAATTCGAACCCGCCGGCATCGGCGCTCGCAACCTGGGCGAATGTCTGCTGCTGCAATTGCGCCAATTGCCCGCCAAGACCCCTTGGCTGGCCGACGCCAAGCGCCTGGTCAGCGATTACATCGATCTGCTCGGCAGCCGCGACTACAGCCAGCTGATGCGGCGCATGAAGCTCAAGGAAGATGAACTGCGCCAGGTGATCGAACTGGTTCAGAGCCTCAACCCGCGTCCTGGCTCGCAGATCGAGTCCAGTGAGGCCGAATACGTTGTTCCAGACGTGATCGTGCGCAAAGACAACGAGCGCTGGCTGGTGGAACTGAATCAGGAATCGGTGCCGCGGCTGCGGGTCAATGCCCAATACGCCGGTTTTGTGCGCCGCGCCGACACCAGCGCCGACAACACTTTCATGCGCAATCAGCTGCAAGAGGCCCGCTGGTTCATCAAGAGCCTGCAGAGCCGCAACGAAACGCTGATGAAAGTGGCCACCCAGATCGTCGAGCATCAGCGCGGCTTCCTTGAGTACGGCGATGAAGCCATGAAACCGTTGGTGCTGCATGACATCGCCGAAGCGGTGGGTATGCACGAATCGACGATTTCACGAGTGACCACGCAGAAATTCATGCATACCCCACGGGGCATCTATGAGTTGAAATACTTTTTCTCCAGCCACGTCAGCACCTCCGAAGGCGGCGAATGCTCGTCCACGGCGATCCGCGCGATCATCAAAAAACTGGTTGCGGCGGAAAATCAGAAAAAGCCGTTGAGTGACAGCAAGATCGCTGGTTTACTGGAGGCACAAGGCATTCAGGTGGCTCGCCGCACCGTCGCCAAGTACCGCGAATCCCTCGGGATCGCGCCTTCGAGCGAACGCAAGCGGTTGATGTAGAGCCACGCCACAGCGTTCCAGTGGTAGATCATCTGATCTACCGCTTTATGCACTGGCAACGAAGGAGAAGCTGTATGCAAGTCAACATCAGTGGACACCAACTGGAAGTGACCGAACCTCTTCGCACCTACATCGGCGAAAAACTCGAACGATTGGAGCGACATTTCGACAAGATCACCAACGTGCAGGTCACGATGACGGTCGAAAAGCTGAAGCAGAAAATCGAAGCCACGCTGCATATTCCCGGCAATGAAGTGGTCGCGAACGCGGAACATACCGATATGTACGCGGCGATCGACGCACTGACCGACAAGCTGGATAAACAACTCAAAAAGCATAAGGAAAAGACCCAGAGCCTCCTTCAGGGCGCTACCGGTCGTTAACACTCCCAACCCATGATCCGACTTGAAAGCATCCTGACCCCCGGCCGTTCCCTCGTGAACGTGCCGGGCGGCAGTAAAAAGAAAGCCCTCGAGCAAATTGCCAACCTTATCCACCGCGAAGTGCCGGATCTGGCGATGCAGGATGTCTTCGAGAGTCTGGTCGCCCGTGAAAAACTCGGTTCCACCGGTTTTGGCAACGGCATCGCCATCCCCCACTGCCGCCTTAAAGGCTGCGTCACGCCGATCAGTGCGTTGATGCACCTGGACGCCCCCATCGATTTCGACGCCATCGACGGTGCCCCGGTAGACCTGTTGTTCGTGTTACTGGTCCCGGAAGCTGCTACCGATGCGCACCTGGAGCTGCTGCGCCAGATCGCCAGCATGCTCGACCGCAAGGAGGTGCGCGGGAAACTGCGCAGCGCCCCGAGCAATCAAGCCTTGTATCAGGTAGTCCTGGACGAGCAAAACGGTCAGTAATCATGCGCTTGATCATCGTCAGTGGCCGCTCCGGCTCAGGCAAAAGTACCGCACTCGATGTTCTCGAGGACAACGGCTACTACTGCATCGACAACCTGCCTGCCGGGCTCCTGCCGGAATTGGCCGAACGCGCGCTGATCCACACTGAGCTGGCCCAGCCGCTGGTTGCCGTGTCCATCGACGCGCGTAACTTGCCGAGCCACCTTTCACGCTTCCCAGAGCTGCTGGAAGAAGTCCGTAGCCGGCATATTCAGTGCGATGTCCTGTATCTGGACGCCGACGAAGAAACCTTGCTCAAACGTTTCTCGGAAACCCGCCGACGTCACCCGCTGAGCAACGCCAATCGTTCGCTGGCGGAAGCGATCAACGATGAGAGTGCCCTGCTCGGGCCGATTGCCGACCTCGCCGATCTCAAGGTCAACACCACCAACCTGAACCTGTATCAGCTACGCGATACCATCAAGCTGCGCCTGCTGAACCAGCCGGAGCCCGGTACGGCGTTCCTGGTGGAATCCTTCGGTTTCAAGCGTGGCATGCCGGTGGACGCCGATCTGGTGTTCGACGTACGCTGCCTGCCGAACCCTTACTGGAAGCCGGAGTTGCGCGAGCAATCCGGTCTCGATAAACCGGTTGCCGATTACCTGGCAGCACAACCGGACGTCGAGGAAATGTTCCAGGACATTTCCACTTACCTGCTCAAGTGGCTGCCCCGCTTTGCGGCCAGCAATCGCGCGTATGTCACTATCGCCATTGGCTGCACCGGCGGACATCACCGCTCCGTCTACCTGACCGAACGTCTGGGTCAGGCCCTGCACAAAACCCTGAAGAACGTCCAGGTCCGCCACCGCGACCTCAGCTAAAGGATTCACATCGCGATGCCTGCTCTGGAAATCGAAATCATCAACAAGCTGGGCCTGCACGCCCGCGCTTCTGCAAAATTTGTCGGAGTGGCCGGTCAGTTCAAGGATTGCTCGATCAGGGTAGGACGCACGCCGGAATCCACGGTCGACGGCAAAAGCATCATGGCCATGATGATGTTGGCTGCGGGCAAGGGCACCAAAATTTATTTGAACACGGAAGGTGAGCAGGCTGACGAGGCGCTGGAGGCATTGGTGGACTTGATTAATAGATACTTCGACGAAGGCGAGTAAAAGTCAAAAGATCGCAGCCTCGTTTCACTTGTAGGAGCTGTCGAGTGAAACGAGGCTGCGATCTTTTGATCTTATTTCAAACCAGCGCCGTATCCATCACCATCATCAAACAAAATCCAACCAACAACCCAAGACTGGCCAGCTTGTCGTGACCATTGCGCCGCGACTCGGGAATGACTTCATGCGTGACCACCAGCAGCATTGCCCCCGCCGCCAACGCCAAGCCCAAAGGCAACAGCATCTCGGCCAGGCTCACCAGCCACGCGCATAACAACGCGAATACCGGCTCGACCAACCCTGACGCCGCGCCGATCAAGAACGCCTTGACCCGCGACATCCCTGCCCCAGCCAGAACCAACGCAATCACCAGCCCTTCCGGCACACCCTGCAAAGCAATGCCCATGGCCAGGCTGTCGGCATCGGGCATACCGCCACCGGCCGAGTATCCGCCCAGCGCTCCAACAACACTTGGGCCAGGGCCAATGCCTGCAAGTAAGCCTCGCGGGCATCGACCAGTTCGCCCAGCATGAAACAGCGATTAGCTCTTTCGATCGTGCGTTTCCAGTGCTCCATGGTGAGCCTCCAAACCGGCTGCAGTGATTACACGCCGCTTGCGGTAAGTTTTTCCGGGCTAAGCAAAACCTCAAGCTGGCAATGATAATGAGAACCAAAACAACCCCACTGGAGCACACCTGACTCATTGTGGGAGCGGGCTTGCTCGCGAAGGGGTCATCACATTCAACATCATCGTTGACTGACACCCCGCCTTCGCGAGCA
>DQGF01000253.1:17108-17285 GCA_003525045.1 Pseudomonas sp.
AAGCCCGCTCCCACAGGGTTTTGCGTGAGTCCAATAAAAAAGGCGCGCCCCCAATCGGGTGGCGCGCCTTTTTTGTACAGCAGTCCGGGTTTAACTACCCGCCACCATCATCCGCTCGATCAGTACCGACCCGGTGCGAATGTTGCTGCGCAGTTCCAGGTCATTACCCACCGCAAC
>DQGF01000253.1:17585-17731 GCA_003525045.1 Pseudomonas sp.
TCCAGGTCATTACCCACCGCAACAATCTGCTTGAACATGTCGCGCATGTTGCCGGCGATGGTCACTTCCTGGACCGCGAACTGGATTTCGCCGTTCTCGACCCAGTAACCCGCCGCGCCACGGGAGTAGTCGCCGGTGACCATGTT
>DQGF01000253.1:18011-18373 GCA_003525045.1 Pseudomonas sp.
GAGTAGTCGCCGGTGACCATGTTCAGGCCCTGGCCCATCAGTTCAGTCACCAGCAAGCCGCGACCCATGCGACGCAGCAAGGCAGCCTGGTCTTCGTCGCCATGGGTGACGAACAGGTTGTGCACGCCGCCGGCGTTGGCGGTGCTCGGCATACCGAGTTTGCGACCGGAATAGGTGCCGAGGATGTAGGACACCAGCTCGCCTTTTTCGACGAACGGCTTGGCATAGGTCGCCAGACCATCACCATCGAACGCCGAACTGCCCAGCGCGCGCATCAAATGCGGACGCTCATCGATGGTCAGCCATTCCGGAAACAGTTTCTGCCCCAGCGTGCCTTCAAGGAAGGACGATTTGCGATACAG
>DQGF01000368.1 GCA_003525045.1 Pseudomonas sp.
TAGTCGACGCCCTGCTCGGCCTGTTCGATCAGCGTGTCGCGGAACAGCTCCCAGGTCAGGTCTTCGGCGGCGCCGCCGACTTTTTCCAGGGCCTGGTAGATCGGCACCGTACCGATCGGCACCGGCGAGTTGCGGATGATCCACTCGCGGGTTTCGTGAATGTGCTTGCCGGTGGACAGGTCCATGACCGTGTCCGAACCCCAGCGAATGCCCCAGGTCAGTTTCGCCACTTCTTCTTCGATGGACGAACCCAAGGCGCTGTTGCCGATGTTGCCGTTGATCTTCACCAGGAAGTTACGGCCGATGATCATCGGTTCCAGTTCGGTGTGGTTGATGTTGGCCGGAATGATCGCGCGACCGCGGGCGATCTCGTCACGGACGAATTCGGGGGTGATGATTTTCGGCACGCTGGCACCGAAGCTATGACCGGCGTGTTGCTGGTCTAGCAGCCCGGCGGCGCGGGCCACTTCGAGCTTCATGTTTTCGCGGATGGCGACGTATTCCATCTCGGCGGTAATGATGCCTTTACGGGCGTAGTGCATCTGGCTGACGTTGGCCCCGGCCTTGGCACGGCGCGGGTTGTTCACGTGGGCGAAACGCAGCTTGGTCAGCTCCGCATCGGCCAGACGTTCCTGGCCGAAGTTCGAGCTCAGACCCGGCAGGCGTTCGGTGTCGCCACGGGCTTCGATCCACGTCGAACGGACATCGGCCAGGCCCTTGCGCACGTCGATGATGACGTTGGGGTCGGTGTACGGGCCGGAGGTGTCATAGACCACCACTGGCGCGTTGATTTCGCCACCGAAGTCGGTCGGGGTCACATCGAGGCTGATTTCGCGCATTGGCACGAGGATGTCCGGGCGCGAGCCCTGGACATAGATTTTTTGCGAGCGGGTAAACGGCTGAACCGATTGTTGATCGACTTGGGCCGAGTCACTCAGGTTCGTTATGTTTTTTGGTTTTATCGTCATCACGGGCTCTCCGAACACATCCAGGCAGTGGATTTTTGTCGGAGCGAACCTGTAAACGAATGGACGCACGGGCGCTGGGAAAACCAGCAGTGCTGTGCTCAGTGCTCGAGGGGTGTTCGATTGTCGAACAACATCCCGGACGAAGCACAAGAGGACTCGCCGGGTGACGAGAAATCTTGTTCCCTACGCAGGCGCTAACCTGATCAGGTTCAACGGGATCCGAAATTATTCGATCTCAGCCTCACAGCAAGGCACCCCGACAAGAACCCGGCCAGTCTAGACACAACTGGCAAATAACGCCAACACCGCGGTAAGCACCATGATGAATGGCGCAATTACAGGATTGTTGCCGCGCGTGTGCACAACTACACTCGCCAAGCCATGCCGCGCATTGACGCTGCATGGGCCGCGCCGTAGCCTTGGCGCTCAAATTATCAGCGTAATTTTTTAGGGATGGCCTCATGCTGCGCAAACTCTCACTGGCCCTTGCCGTGTCTTGTGCGTCCAATGGAATGGCCTGGGCAGCAGAAGCGCCCTTATCGACCAGGACCGACCTGGTCAGCGTCTATCAGGAAGCGGTGGACAACAACGCCGACCTGGCCGCCGCCCGCGCCCAGTATGGCGCGCAGAAAGAAGTCGTGCCCCAGGCCCGCGCCGGGCTGTTGCCGAACCTCTCCGGCGGCGCCCAGGTGGCCAACGTGCGTACCGATATCGATCAACCGGCGGCCGTTGCCAACCGCAGCGCCAACTCCTATCAGGCGACCCTGGCCCAGCCACTGTTTCGCGCCGATCGCTGGTTCCAGTACCAGGCCGCCAAAGACGTCAACGAACAGGCTGCGCTGCAGCTCTCGGCGACCGAGCAGAACCTGATTTTGCAAACGGCAGAAAGTTACTTCAACGTGTTGCGCAGCCAGGACAACCTGGCCTCGACCAAGGCCGAAGAAGCCGCCTTCAAGCGCCAGCTCGATCAGTCCAACGAACGCTTCGATGTCGGCCTGTCGGACAAGACCGACGTGCTGCAATCCCAGGCCAGCTACGACACCGCGCGGGCCAACCGGATCGTCGCGCAGCGCCAGGTAGATGATGCGTTCGAAGCGTTGATCACCCTGACCAACCGCCAGTACAACTCGATCCAGGGCATCGTCCACACCTTGCCGATCCTGCCGCCGGCACCGAACGATGCCAAGGCCTGGGTCGACACCGCCGCCAGACAGAACCTGAATCTGTTGGCCAGCAACTACGCGGTCAGCGCCGCCGAAGAAACCCTCAAGCAGCGCAAGGCCGGTCATGCACCGACCCTGGATGCCGTGGCGAAATACGAGAAGGGCGACAACGACGCCCTGGGCTTCAGCAACCCGAACGCCTTCGGTCAGGCTTACGGCGGTAACGTCGAGCAACGCACGCTGGCCCTGCAATTGAACATCCCGATCTACAGCGGCGGCCTGACCAGTTCTCAGGTTCGCGAGTCTTATTCGCGCCTGGATCAGACCGAACAACAGCGCGAGGGCCTGCGTCGGCAAGTGGTGGAAAATACCCGCAACCTGCACCGCGCAGTGAACACCGACGTGGAGCAGGTGCAGGCGCGCAAGCAGTCGATCATCTCGAACCAGAGCGCCGTGGAAGCGACCGAAATCGGTTATCAGGTGGGTACGCGCAACATCGTCGATGTGCTGGATGCCCAGCGTGAGCTGTACACCTCGGTGCGTAACTACAACAACACCCGCTACGACTACATCCTCGACAACCTGCGCCTGAAGCAAGCGGCCGGCACGTTGAATCCGGGGGATCTGCAGGATCTGAAGCGCTACCTCAAGGCCGACTACAATCCGGACAAGGATTTCCTGCCACCGGATCTGGCCAAGGCTGCGGCGGATCAGCTGAAAGCGAGGCCCGATCAGTAAAAGACAACTCTTGTGGCGAGGGAGCTTGCTCC
>DQGF01000251.1 GCA_003525045.1 Pseudomonas sp.
GTCAGGAGCGTGCAAGCTCCAGCAGTTTTTCCCGCCACGCAGCCTTTGCCGGCAGCGCCAGGAAATACTCATTCAACAACGATTCGCGCGCCGGATAACAGAACGGCTGACCGCTCAAATCCAGCACTTCGCCACCCGCCCCTTCCAGCACGCCCTGTGCCGCCGCCGTGTCCCACTGCGAAGTCGGTGCCAGGCGTGGGTAACAATCCGCAGCCCCTTCGGCCAACAAACAAAACTTTAGCGAGCTGCCAATATTGGCCAGCTGCAGATCACCCAGGCTGTCGCTCAGACCGGCCAGCAAGCGCTCCTGCTCCGGACTTGAATGCCGACGACTGGCCACGACGGTGAACGCCTGACCCGCCGCAGGCACGTCGCGCACCTGAATCGGCGACGGCTCGCTACCTTTGTCGCCCCGCCAGGCTCCCAGCCCCGCGCCACCGACATAAAAGCCGCCGTTCGTCGGCATCGACACCACGCCAAACACCACCCGCCCCTGCTCGATCAACGCGATATTGACGGTAAACTCTTCGCTGCCGGCGATGAACTCCTTGGTCCCGTCCAGCGGGTCCACCAGCCACCAGCGCTGCCAACCGGCGCGTACGCTTTGTGGGATGTTGGCGTCTTCTTCAGACAACACCGGAATAGTCGGGTCCAGCGCTGTCAGCCCGGCCAGAATCACATGGTGGGCGGCCAGGTCTGCGGCAGTGACCGGAGAATCGTCAGCCTTGGCGGTCACGGCAGTACCGATGCGCCAGAACGGCAAAATCGCCTCGCCGGCCTTCAATGCCAGCGCGACCACCGGCGCCATCAGCGGATGAGGAAAATTCATGGTAGAAACACCCCACGCTGAGTCAGCAGATCACGGGCCAGATACAGCGACGCCAAGGCACGGCCCTCGGTGAATCGCGGGTTCTGCGCCAGCGCCGACAATTCACGCAGGTTGATCTTGTCCACGCCCATTGGCTCAGGCTCGTCGCCTTCGAGACGCTCTTCATACAGTTCGGTGGCCAGCACCACTTGAATCTTCTGGCTCATGTAACCGGGCGACAACGACAACTCGGTCAAATGCTCCAGTTGCCGCGCGCCATACCCGGCCTCTTCCTTGAGCTCACGCTCGGCCGCCGCCAGCACGTCTTCGCCCGGCTCGATCAAGCCCTTGGGCAGGGACAACTCGTATTCATCGGTGCCGCCGCAATACTCTTCGACCAGCACCGCGTGGTCCGCATCCAGCATCGCCACGATCATCACCGCGCCATATCCGGTACCCCTGCCGACCAGTCGTTCATAAGTGCGCTCCACGCCGTTGGAAAAGCGCAACTGCAACTCTTCGACGCAGAATAAACGGCTGGTGGCGACGATCTCGCGGGCGAGGATGGTGGGTTTCTGGCGCATGAGCGGCTCCTGGGCGATAGCGGGTTACTATACCCGGCCTATCCTGATTGTTTACCCCGGATATCTTTTTTACCGCTGGAGAAGTTTTTTATGTCCCTGTTGCCCTGGCACGACATCGACACCGTTCTGCTGGACATGGACGGTACGCTGCTGGACCTGCACTTCGACAACCATTTCTGGCTGGAGCACCTGCCCCAGCGTTACGCCGAGTTGCACGGGGTAAGCCGGGCCATGGCCGAGATGGAATTGCAGCCGCTGTTCGAACGCCATGCCGGCCAGTTGCAGTGGTACTGCCTGGACTTCTGGAGCGCCGAATTGAAGCTGTCGGTGCGCGAGCTGAAACTGGAAACCGCTCACCTGATCGCCCTGCGCCCGGATGCGGACACATTCCTGGCGGCGATCAAACAGGCCGGCAAGCGCGTGGTGCTGATCACCAATGCCCACCGCGATTCGCTGTCACTGAAGCTGGAAAGAATCGAGTTGGCGCCGTACTTCGAGCGGCTGATCAGCTCTCACGATTACGGCTTCGCCAAGGAGAACCCGCAATTCTGGGATGCCTTGCAGGCGGACATCGGTTTCGATCCGGCGCGCAGTCTGTTTATCGACGACACCTTGCCGATCCTGCGCAGTGCGCGCAATTTTGGCGTGGCACATCTGTTGGCTGTGAGTGAGCCGGACAGTCGCAAGGGGCCCAAGGACACGGCGGAGTTTGTGGCGGTGGGGGATTATCGGGAACTCATCGCAGGGCTTTAGACCGAGTCGCTCCCTTCGCGGGCAAGCCTCGCTCCTACAGGTAGTGGTCATCTCATGGTCACCGTATTACCTGTAGGAGCGAGGCTTGCCCGCGAAGGCCATCACACGGTCTTGAAGCTTATTCGGGAATCCGCAACGACTGCCCCGGATAGATCTTGTTCACATCCTTAAGCATTGGCTTGTTGGCCTCGAAGATTTTTTGATACTTGTTGGCATCGCCATACACGCGCAAGGAAATCGCGCTGAGGGTGTCGCCCTTAACGACTGTGATAAATGTCGCCGCTTTCACCACCGGCCCGGTCACCGTAATCTGGTCATCCACGCTACCAACACCGGCAATATTGCCCACCGCCAACAGGATCTTTTCCTTCTCTTCCTGACTGCCGACTTCACCCGTCACGGTGACCTTGTCGCCATCCACAGTCGCCTGCACATTCGGATTACCCAGGCCGACCTTGCTGATGTGTTCCTTCAACTGCTCGCTGGCATTGGCATTGCCCGGCGTCAGCAGATCGATAAGCTTTTCGCCTGCTTCTTTCACAAAGCTAAAAATACTCATGGTGCACTCTCCTTGGGTTTTGGGTTCCAGACGCAAAAGCCTAGACCAAGGTTGCAAGACTCGGTTCCAACCCGACCAATGACGCCGCATCCCCCCAAGCGCTAAAATCCGAACCTTCCCGCACCCTGGAGCGAAGATGGACATCAAGCAGCTGAAATTCCTCATCGCCCTCGACGAAACCCGACATTTCGGCCAGGCCGCCGCGCGCTGTCACATCACTCAACCGACCCTGTCCATGCGCCTGCGCAGCCTCGAAGAAGAACTCGAGTTGCCATTGGTCAACCGTGGCCAGCGCTTCGAAGGTTTCACCGCACCGGGCGAGCGGGTGCTGGCATGGGCTCGCACCGTACTGGCAGCCTGCGACGGTTTGCAGGCCGAAGCCGCAGCCTGTCGCGGCAACCTGGTCGGCACCCTGCGTCTGGGCGTCGTGCCGCTGTCGAGCTTCGATCCGCTGCCGCTGATGCAGCGTCTGCACGCCGATCACCCGAACCTGCGCTTCGAACTCTCGGCCCTGAGTTCCGAACAGATCCTCGAACAACTGGCGAACAATCGCCTGGACATCGGCGTCTCGTACCTGGAACGCCTGGACGGCGAGCGATTCGACTCCCTGGCGTTCAGCGAAACCCGCATGGGCCTGCTCTACGATCAACGCTTCTACCATTTCGCCGAGGCAGCGCTGAGCTGGGAGTCGTTGATCGAATTGCCGCTGGGCATGCTCACCAGCGGCATGCATTTTCGCCAGTCCATCGACCATAACTTCCACAGTCGCGGCCTCACTCCGCAGCCCTTGTTGCAAACAGACGCCGTGCATCAACTTATACAAGCTGTACACGGGGGCCTGTGCTGCGCCGTGATGCCGTTGGATGGCGGCCTGGAAAACCTTACTGATCATTTACGCCTGCAACCCATCGAAAACGCGCAGACCCTCGGCAAACTGGGGCTGATCATGCGTCGCAGCGCGCCTCGTTCGGCATTGGCAGAAGCCTGTTTCGCGATCTATCAGAAATCGCCGATAACCTCTTGATCGACGGCATCTATCGGTAGATCAGTAATAGCGATTAGACGCGACAAGTTGACGCGCCTAGGCTTAAAGCTGATCCAACCGTCGGTGATGCCATGAACGCCAAGCGCCCTGTCTGCGCGGCGCCTGCCCTCGAAACGCCCGCGCCCGCTGCCAGCCAGTCCTACAGCTACAGCAACCTCAACCACACCGAATCGGACAGCACCGCGCTGGCCGAGGAAGTCGCGTTGGCGATTGCCTATAACGGCATCAGCCAGGCGGTGATGTTGGTGACACCGACGGATCTCGAGGACTTCATTGTCGGCTTCAGCCTCGGCAGCGGCATCATCGAAGACGCCTGCGACATCTACGACTTGCAACTCAGCGGCTCGGGTTCGGCGCAGTACGCGCAAGTGACCATCGCCAATCGCGCCTTCTGGAATCTCAAACAGCAACGTCGGCAACTGGCCGGCACCAGCGGTTGCGGGCTCTGTGGTGTGGAAGCGGTGGAGCAAGCGTTGCCCGATCTGAAAGTGCTGCCCGGAGCGCCTCTGCCTCCGGCCGAATGGCTCGACGGTCTGCGCCAACGTATCGGCGCGTTCCAGCCCCTGGGCCAGCATAGCGGCGCGGTGCATGCGGCGGTGTTCATGAACGCCAGCGGCGAATTGCTGCTGGGCCGGGAAGACATCGGCCGGCACAACGCCCTCGACAAGCTGATCGGCGGCTTGATCCGGCAGAAGATCCCGACTGCCGGCGGCCTGGCGATTGTCACCAGCCGTTGCAGCCTTGAATTGATTCAAAAAGTATTGCGCGCAGGTATCCAGACGCTGGTCAGCCTGTCGTCGCCCACGGGTCTTGCCGTGCAATGGGCCCGTCGCCATAACCTCAATCTCATCCACCTGCCGCAAAAAAGTGCGCCGCGGGTCTACAGCCCTGCGATGGAGAACCAAGCGTGAGCCAACATCGTCAAGCCGACCAGAAACCCGTCCCCCGCTACAAGCCCTACAAAGGCCCAGCCGGTGGCTGGGGCGCGCTGATCAGCGTCGCCCAGGCCTGGTTGACCAGCGATAACGCGCTGAAAAATATCCGCATAATGCTCAAGACCAACCAGAACGGCGGCTTCGACTGCCCCGGTTGCGCCTGGGGCGATTCTCCGGAAAAGGGCATGGTGATGTTCTGCGAGAACGGCGCCAAAGCGGTGAACTGGGAAGCGACCAAACGCCGTGTCGATGGTGCGTTTTTCGCCAGGCACAGCGTCAGCTCGTTGCTGGAACAGAGTGATTACTGGCTCGAATATCAGGGCCGCCTGACTGAGCCGATGAGCTACGACGCTGAAACCGACCGCTACAAACCGATCAGCTGGGAAGACGCCTTCGCGCTGATCGGTAAACACTTGCAGGGTCTGTCGAGCCCTGATCAGGCCGAGTTCTACACCTCGGGCCGTGCCAGCAACGAAGCGGCGTACCTATATCAGCTGTTCGTGCGCGCCTACGGCACCAACAACTTCCCTGACTGCTCGAATATGTGCCACGAAGCCAGCGGTGTGGCGTTGGCGCAAAGTGTCGGCGTCGGCAAAGGCACGGTGACTTTCGATGATTTCGAACACGCCGATGCGATTTTCATCTGGGGCCAGAACCCCGGCACCAACCATCCCCGGATGCTCGAGCCGTTGCGTGAAGCGGTGAAACGCGGCGCACAAGTGGTGTGCATCAACCCGCTGAAAGAGCGTGGCCTGGAACGCTTCCAGCACCCGCAGCACCCGTTCGAAATGCTCACCAACGGCGACAAGCCGACCAACACCGCGTTCTTCCGTCCGGCCCTCGGTGGCGACATGGCGATCCTGCGTGGCATGGCGAAATTCCTGCTGCAATGGGAGCGCGACTCGCAGAAGGCCGGCGCACCTGCGGTGTTCGATCACGACTTCCTCAATGAGCACAGCGTCAACGTACTGGAATACCTCGGCGCCATCGACGACACGCCTTGGGAGCAGATCGTCGAGCAGTCCGGCCTGACACTGGTGGAGATCGAACAAGCGGCGCGCATGTACGCCAAAAGCAAGAACGTGATCATGTGCTGGGCGATGGGTATCACCCAGCATCGTCATTCGGTGCCGACCATTCAGGAAATCGCCAACCTGATGCTGCTGCGCGGCAACATCGGCCGGCCGGGCGCCGGTCTGTGCCCGGTGCGTGGCCACAGTAACGTGCAAGGCGACCGGACCATGGGCATCAACGAATGTCCGCCGGTGGCGTTTCTTGACGCTCTGGAGCGCCGCTTCCAGTTCAAGGTGCCGCGGGAAAACGGTCACAACGTGGTCGAGGCGATTCATGCCATGGCCGATGGCCGTTCGAAGGTGTTCATCGGTTTGGGCGGCAACTTCGCCCAAGCTACGCCGGACAGCAACCGCACCTTCCAGGCCCTGTCCAACTGCGACCTCACCGTGCAGATCAGTACCAAGCTCAACCGCAGCCATCTGGCTCACGGTAAAGACGCGCTGATCCTGCCGTGCCTGGGCCGTACCGACATCGATATCCAGACCGAAGGCGCGCAGGCGGTGACCGTGGAAGATTCGTTCAGCATGGTCCATGCCTCCAATGGTCAGCTGCAACCCCTGTCGAACCAAATGCGTTCAGAGCCTGCGATCATCGCTGGTATCGCCGCCGCGACCCTGGGCAGCAAACCGGTGGACTGGAACTGGCTGGTGGCCGATTACAGCCGCATCCGCGACCTGATCGCCGACACCATTCCGGGGTTCCGCGATTTCAACGAGAAGATCCGCAATCCAGGCGGTTTCTACCTGGGCAACAGCGCCGGCGCTCGTCGCTGGAATACTCCGTCAGGCCGGGCGAATTTCCGTGCGAACATCCTGCCCAAGGATCTGGTGCATGAACGCACTCGCGCCACTGGGGTATTACCGGACCTGATCATGCAGTCAATGCGCTCCCACGATCAGTACAACACCACCATTTATGGCCTCGATGACCGTTATCGCGGGGTGAAAGGTCAACGGGATGTGTTGTTTGTGAACGAGGCCGACATCATTCGCCTGGGGTTCAAACCGGGGCAGAAGGCTGACATTGTTTCGATCTGGGATGATGGACGTGAGCGGCGGGTGAAAGGCTTTACGCTGCTTGCGTTTGATATCCCTGCAGGGCAGGCGGCGGCTTACTATCCAGAGGTCAATCCGCTGGTGCCGCTGGAGAGCATCGGGGATGGCAGCCATACGCCGACTTCGAAGTTTGTGGCGATTCGGTTGGAAGCGGCGAGTGAGACTGGGTTGATCATGGCGAAATCTGCGTAATGCGATAGCAGGTCTGGCCTCTTCGCGGGCAAGCCTCGCTCCTACAGGTCATG
>DQGF01000430.1:0-1377 GCA_003525045.1 Pseudomonas sp.
GCACGCCGGAATTGAAACGCGTGGTGCTGGCCATGAACCAGATGGTCGAGAAGCTCAAGGCGCTATTCGCCGAAGAGGCCGCGCGCAGTGAAAAGCTGCGCGCGCAGTCCTATCAGGACAGCCTGACCGGCCTCGCCAACCGACGCTTGCTGGATGAACAACTGGCCGACCATTTGCTGGTTTGCGAGCAGAGCAGTGAGGGCCATTTGCTGATGCTGCGGATCAACGATCTGGTCGGCCTCAACCAGCGCCTCGGTGGCCAGCGCACCGACGCCTTGATCAGCTCCGTCGGTGAATTGCTCACGCGTCTGACTCAGCTACCGGAGCGCCGTACCTGGCTGGCTGCGCGCAATCGCGGTGGTGAATTCAGCCTGCTGACACCGGGTCTGGACAGCCAGGATGCCGCACGCCTCGCCGCCGAGATCAGCGCGACCCTGGAAAACCTGCGCCTGACCGGAGCCAGCGACTGCATGCCGGTCGCGCATTTGGGAATGGTCGCCTTCCAACCCGGCGAGCCGGCCAGTGATGTAATGCTGCGACTGGATCAAGCGTTGACTGAAGCCCAACTCCATCCGGAGCGGCCGTGGATACTCCTGAGCCACAGCCACAGCGCGCCAAACCAGTCCCAACACGACTGGCGATCCTGGATCGACGATGCCCTGACCGAAGGCAAGATGCAGCTGTATTTTCAACCGGTGGTGCAATGCGCCGACACCAGCCAGGTGTTGCATCACAAAGTCCTCGCGCGTCTGCTTGATCCCCGGGGCGAGGCGATTGCCGCCGGGCATTTCCTGCCGTGGATCGAACGTCTCGGCTGGTCGGCGCGGTTCGACCTGGCGATGCTCGAAGCCACCCTCGATTACCTGCTGGTCAACCGGTGGCCCTTGGCGTTGAGCCTGTCCGGCAGCACCCTGCGCGATCAGGCGCAACTGCAACAGATCCTTGAAATGCTCGAATCACTGCCTGAACTGGCCCCGCTGCTGACCCTGGAAATCGACGAACGCCAACTGCCTCCTCCAGAGGAATTGCAGCGCCTGAGCCATAGCTTGCTCGACACCGGTTACCGCATCGGTTTGCAGCATTTTGGTGGCAGCTTCAGCCAGATCGGCAACCTCACGCAATTGGGGCTGGCTTACCTGAAAATCGATGGGGCCTACATTCGGGGTATCGATGAGCAGCAAGACAAGCGGCTGTTTATCGAGGCGATTTTTCGGGCGACGAACAGCATCGATTTGCCGCTGATCGCGGAAATGGTCGAGAGCAAAGGGGAGCTGGAGGTAATCAGGGAGTTGGGGGTGTTTGGTGTGATGGGGCGATTGATCGGGCCGCCGGAGCCGATGTGATTCATCTGTTGAACCGAGTCATCGTTCTTCGCGA
>DQGF01000430.1:1690-9055 GCA_003525045.1 Pseudomonas sp.
AGCAGGCTCGCTCCCACAATTGATCTGAGGTGCCCACAAAAAATGAGTTCACAGAAGATCCAATGTGGGAGCGAGCCTGCTCGCGAAGGCTATCTTGCAGGCAATACATCACTCAGGCTCCTGCCCGGCGAACCGCCATCTCTCCCCACAGAGATGGCGAGTTCAGTCGCTTCAGATCAAACGGTATCCACCTTCAACGAATGATCATTCAACATCCCGTTGATGATCGTCGCCGTATCGTGCCCCCCCGCAACCACCCCGCCCGCCCCCGTTGTCACGCCGTAATGGCTGGCCAGGTTGACGCCCGCCAGGTCGATGGTCTGGTTCGGCGCGGCGCCGGCCATGCCGCTGACGTCGATGCTAGTGACCAGCGAGTCTCCGCTACCGGTGACTTTGAAGTACAGGTAGTCATCCAGCGAGGCCGCGGTGCCGTTTTCCCCTTGCAGCAGTTGCGACAGATCAAGCTTGTCGGTGCCCGGCGTGAAGTCGGTGACCACGTCGTGGCCGTTGTTGCCTTTGAGCCACTGGAAGGTGTCCGCGCCGCTGCCGCCGGTGAGGGTGTTGTTGCCCAACCCGCCGACCAGGAAGTCATCGCCATCGCCGCCATCGAGCAGGTCGTTGCCCGATCCGCTAAACAGCAAGTCATTGCCGGCCTCGCCGTGCAGGGTGTTGTTGCCGCTGCCGGCTGTCAGCACATCATTGCCAGCGCCGGCATTGATGAGGTTGTCGCCGGTACCCGCCACCAACACGTCATCGCCCGCGGTGCCGGTTAGCGTGTGGCCGTCCTGATAGCTGATGGTCACGGCTGCGCTGTCGCTGCCGCCATGGTTGTCGCTGGCGGTGTAGGTGCCGTGGTAATCCGGGGTGACGTCGTGGGCGCCGGAGTAATTGACAGTCATGGTCAACTTGTAGTTTTCCGAAACGTTGCCACCGTGTCCCGGGCCGTCGGGGATATTGGTGATGTGGATCTGGTAAGTAGCATCCGAGGTGGCGGTAAGGGTCTGACCATCGGCGATGGCGATGCAGGCGCCACCGTTGACGGAATACTCCATCGCGATGTGACCGGCCGCCAGGTTGTGGTCCAGGTTGAGGGTTTCACCCTGTTTGAGGTTGACGGTGATGCGGTCCTCATCGTTGGCATTGGCGTGGGTGACTTTGCCCAGGTAACCGCTGACGACCAGCACGGCGGTCATGGTTGCCGCATTCGCCGTAAAGGCGCTGCGCACGTTCGCCAGGGTCTGGTTCGCCGAGTAGTTGTTGATGCCGGAGAAGTTGATCGCCCCAGTCCCGCAGAAGTCCGTGCCTTTGGCAATCCAGCCGGTGTTGAAGGTGCTCGGGGATGCGGAAAGCGGGTCGCCGTTGGGATCGTTATCGTTGGCCAGCAGCAACTCGCCCGGCACCTCGACGCTGCCCGACAACACGTTGGTGATGACGTGATCATCGACCGCTACCGGGGGCGCGTTCGGAATGACCTTGACCACCAGCGTGGAACTGGCGAGGTCGCCGTCGTTGTCGCTGACGGTGAAGCCGATGTTTTCGGTGAGCACCACCGCCGTGGTTTTCTGCGAGGTGTAGGTGTACTCGCCGGTGTCGAGGTTCACCAGCAGGGTGCCTTTGTTGTCGGTGGCGATGCTCAGCGTGTTGTTGGCCGTGTTGAACGTACCGTGATTGGCACCGCCGCTGAAGTTGAGCGAACCCTGGTGGCCGTTGCCTTTGGGATCATAGGTGTACGTCGTGCCGTCCACCGTGATGGTTTTGATGAAACCGCCATCGGCGCCGAATGTACCGCCCTCGCCCAGCAACGAACCGGTGACCGGTGCGCCGACCACGGTGCCCGACAGCACCGAGTTGAGTTGACCAAGGTCTTTCACGATCACGGCGTTGGTATTGGTGTTGGAACTGCCGTCATAGGCCAGCGGATCGAGGTTGGCATTGCTGACGCCATTGCCCAGGCCAATCGCGTAGTTCTTGATGTCATTGGCTTCGAGGAAGGCTTTCCAGGACGCCTCGTCCGAGGTACCGATGGACCCTTGGTTGGGTTTGCCGTCGGAGAAAAAGTAGCCGACGTTTTGCGCCCCCGTCAGTTTGCCATGGGTGTCGAACGCGGTTTTCGCCACGGCTACGGCCGCGTCGTAGTTGGTGTCACCGCCCGCCGTCAGACCGGAGATGAACGACTTGGCCGTCGCCACATCCACCCACACCGAGGTCTTGTCCGAGGCGTTGCTGCTGAAGGTGACAATCTGCACTTTCACGTCGCCCAGGTCGTCGTATTTGTCGAGCAAGGCGCTGATCGCCTGCTTGGCCAGCACCAGCCGCGACAGGCCGTTGACGCCGGAACTGTCAGCCATGCTGCCCGAAACATCGATGATCAGCAGCAGGTTGGAGTCGATCTGCGCGGCCGCCACCGAACGCTCGGCAGCGACGGCTTTGGGCGCGTCATCGACAATGTTCACCACGAGGGTGCTGGTGGTGCTGTTGCCCAGGGCATCGGTGGCTTTGTAGGTAAAGCTTTCGCTCAGGCTGTTCGGTCCATCATTGGCGTTGGGCGACGTTTTCGGCGCCGAGGTCAGGGTGTAGGTGTAGGTGCCGTCGGGGTTGAGCAGGATTTGCCCGAAGGTCCCGGTGGCACTGCCGACCAGGGTGTAGGTGACCGCGCCACTGGCGCCGCTGACGGAACCGACCAGGGTGCCTGAGGCGGTTTCGCCGGTATGGCCCGGCTCGCTGCCAGTGACGCTGCCCGCAGCCAGGTCTTGGCCGTCCTTGCTCAGGTCCAGGGCTTTTTCATAGACGGTCACGTCAGTGTCGGTCACCGCCTTGATGCAGCTGTTGTAGACATCGATGGTGATGGTGGTCGTGCTTCGATCTCCATCGGCATCGCGCACGGTGTGGGTGAAGGTGTCGGTGGCGCCTGCACCACCTGCACCGTCGCCGCCGTTATCCGGATTACCGGCCAAACGCTCCAGGGGATACTCCGGAATGCCATTGAAGCCCGCAGTGGGGTATCCAACCGTGGGATCGACCCGACCCGCCACTTCTTCCAGCATCACAAAACTGTGGCCGCCACTCAACGCGCCGCTGGCATTGCCGTTGCTGTGGCCGGCTGCCGTGGCTTCACCGGTCTGCGTCGGGTCGGCCCCCGCCGCGATCGCTTTTTGCAATTGCTCGACATCGTTCAGTTGCGCCTGACTTGGCGTCATCACCTCCGTGGTGTCCACATGGGGCACCTGGTGAGCGAGTAGCTGGGCGTCCATTTGCAAACTGCTGCCACGGCCGAGAGTCAGTTCCCGGCCATTTTGCAGATGCACCGCCACCGCCCCCTCGGTACCGGTGAACAGCAGCTCGCCGGCAAACAGCCGATCACCCTCGATCAGGGCGCGTCGGGTGCCATCGCTCGCGACCGCAAACACCTGACCAATGACCTTACTGACGATACCGATGAGCTTAGCCATGTGCATTTCCTCCGCTGCCAACCGCTGTCGGCACCCTGTGGGTCGCGAAGAACGTGCTCATGGCTCAAGCAGGTCGCAGGCCGGATCGTCACCTGGGCAGGGCTTACCTTGAGGTAAGCCGCTGCCCTGGCGAGAGGCTCGCCATGCGTGTCGCTCGCGGGCGACTTGTGCGGTGTGGGGTAAAGCCCTATCCAATCAACGGCATCGGGGCCCACTTGCACAACACAATTCCCCGGCGAACGATGCGTAACGGTTCTGAAGCACCTGAGCGACAAAAAACCGTCACCCCATCACCGTTACGTTTCCCTCCCCTCCAGCACTTCCCCGCCCTATGTCGATAAATGGATTGAACTTTCCTCAAGCCCCAAGAAGCTCCCTAAAGCTCATAAATCAAGGGCTTTCGCATTGAACAATGTGCTGGATTCTCCAGAGCGCATAAGTTTTTTTTGGCATAAGTCTTATGAAAAATACTTCTTAGGTTGGCTTCAGAATGTTCTTAGCTCTGTTGTTACAAGTATGAAACGGTTTATCGATAAAAGTCGTCAAATAATTGGCGACTGATGAGCACCATCGAGTACTCAGGGAGATGCACCCATGCGCGTTTTGACCCCTCTTTGCAGCGCGATTCTACTGGCCATGGCCTGCACCTCCCAGGCCCAGGCGATGTCATTGACCGAAGCGATCCAGAGCACCATCGCGACCCATCCGGAGCTGGCATCGCGGGTAGACAGTCGCCTCTCGGCCGATGAAGACGTGAAAGTCGCCAGAGGGGGCTTTTATCCATCGGTTGATCTGAATGCCGCCTACGGGCGCGGGTACAGCGATAACACCAATACCCGGGCATTGGGTAATCACCACACGGAAATTCTCACCTACACCCAATCGGAACTGCGTCTGCGCCAGATGCTCTTCGACGGTTTCAATACCGCCAATGAAGTCGAGCGCAGCAAAGGCGTGGTCAACTCCCGGGCCTATTACGCTCAGGGCACCGCTCAAGATCTGGCCCTGCGTACCATCGAGGTCTACCTCGAAGTGCTCAAGCGCCGCGAACTGGTGACCCTGGCCAAGAACAATCTGCAAGCCCACCTGCGAGTCAACGATCAGATCGGCCTGCGCACCCAGCGCGGTATCGGCAGCAACGCCGACGCCGATCAATCCACTGCCCGCCGGGCGCTGGCGGAGAACAACCTCGACACCGCCGAAGTCGATCTGGCCGATGCCGAATCGAACTTCTTTGCCGTCGTGGGGCGCATGCCCGATGAACTGGAAACGCTGCCATCGATTCGCGGCGAATTGCCCGCCAGCCTGCCGCAAGCCCAGCAGAGCATGGTGGATAACAACCCGTACCTGAAATCGGCCCAGGCCGATGTGCAATCGGCGCAGAGCCAGTACGAAGTCTCCAAGTCGCCGTTCTACCCACGCTTCGATGCCGAAGCTGCGGTGGGCGCAAACAACAACGTCCAAGGCGAGGAAGGTCACGACAACGAATGGCGCGTCGGGATAGTGATGAACTACAACCTGTTCCGCGGCGGCAGCGACAAGGCCCGCTTGGCCGGCAACGCGCACCGGATCAACCAGGCGCTGGACATCCGCAATAACGCCCTGCGTCAGCTCAACGAGAACATCCACCTGGCCTGGAACGCCATGGTCAATGCCAAGAAACAAACCCCGTCCGCCCGCGAATACGCCGAGACCACCACACGCGTACGGGCTGCGTATCAGGATCAGTTCGGCCTCGGCCAACGGACCCTGCTCGACGTTCTCGACAGTGAAAACGAGCTGTACAACGCCAACCGTCGCTACACCGAAGTGCGCTACGTCGAGGAGTACTCGATGTACCGCGTGCTGGCGAACATGGGCCAGTTGCTGAGTCAACAACGGGTGGTGCTGCCCACCGATGCGATCGCCCAGGCCGAAGTGAAAAACGAAGCCCGCCTGCCTGAACTCAAATAATCCGAATGAGGTAATCCTGTAGGCGCTGCCGCAGGCTGCGATTTTTTGATGTTTGGCGGCTCATTGCCGCCACAGAGCCAAGATCAAAAGATCGCAGCCTTCGGCAGCTACAGGGGAGATGTGTAGTTCAACGGGAGCGAACACTGTGACCAGCATGGAACCCGGCAATAGGAGTGTCGATCCGCGGCTGAGCTTCGATGACCCGCTTCTGGACGGTCTGTTGATCCTCTGCAAACTCCACGGCGCCACGGTCAGTCGCGCCAGCCTGAGCGCCGGGCTGCCTATGGCACACCAACGCCTGAGCCTGGACCTGCTGCCGCGCGCAGCAGCCCGGGCCAGTTTGCAGGCGCGTGTGCTGCGCCGTGATCTGGCGGATATTTCGGCGCTCAACCTCCCCGTGATGCTGATCCTCAATAACGGCCGCACCGCGATTCTAAGGCGCTGGGGCGATGACGGTCGGGCGCTGATTCTGCCGAGCGAGGCCGACGGCGGTGAACAATGGGTCAGCCGTGAAGAGCTGGCGCAAAACTACAGCGGCCAGGCCTTGTTCGCCCGGCCGCGACATGAACTCGAAGACTTGCGCTCGCCCCTGGTGCCGCGCGTCGAAGCCTGGTTTCGCGATACGTTGAAGCTGTCGAAGTGGCTGTACGGCGATGCGATCCTGGCGAGCTTTCTGATCAACCTGCTGGGGCTGATGGTGCCGCTATTTGTCATGCAGACGTATGACCGAGTGGTGCCGAACCAGGCGACATCGACCTTGTGGGTGCTGTCCATCGGCTTGTTGATTGGCACCGGATTCGAACTGGTACTGCGGGTGGTGCGCGCGCATTTGCTGGACACCGCCGGGAAGAAAACCGACGTGATCCTGTCGGCCACCCTGTTTGAACGCATCACCGGCATGGCGATGAAAGCGCGGCCGGCGACCATCGGTGGTTTCGCGCAAAGCATCCATGACTTCCAGGGCCTGCGGGAATTCCTCACCGCCGTGACTCTGACCAGCCTGATCGACTTGCCCTTCGCCGCGCTGATGCTGGTGGTGATCGGCCTGCTCGGCGGCTGGTTGGTGGTGATTCCGTTACTGGCGTTTCCGATCACGATCATTTTCGCCATGGTGATTCAGTCCCGCCTGCGCGACACCGTGCAAAAAAGCCTGACCCTGGGGGCCGAACGCCAAGGCCTGCTGATCGAAACCCTCGGCGGCCTGGAAACGCTCAAGGCCTGCAGCGCTGAAAGCGAACGCCAGCACCAGTGGGAAAGCCCCCACGGCGCCCTCCCCCGCCTCGACAGCCATGCGCGCAACCTCTCGGCCCTGGCCACCAACGGCACCTTATTCATCCAGCAATTCTCCGGTATGGCGACCATCGTCGCCGGGGTCTACAGCATCATCGCCGGCAACCTCAGCGTCGGCGCGCTGGTGGCGACCTACATGCTTGGTAGCCGGGTCCTCGCGCCGCTGGGCCAGATCGCCGGGCTGATCACCCGCTACCAGCAAGCGCAACTGACCATGAAAAGCACCGACGCGCTGATGTCCCTGCCCCAGGAACGCGATGCCAGACAACGGCCGCTGGAGCGCACGCAACTGCAAGGTGCGCTGGATGTGATCGGTGTGACCTTCCATTACAACGGCCAGAGCGCTCCGGCGCTGGCCAATGTCAGCTTCAGTGTCAAACCCGGCGAGCGAATCGGCATCATCGGTCGCAGCGGCTCGGGCAAAAGCACCCTGGCGCGGCTGGTGATGGGTTTCTACGCGCCGCAAGAAGGCCAACTGCTGCTCGACGGCCTGGACTTGCGACAACTGGACGTCGCCGACCTGCGCCAGCAGATCGGTTACGTCGCCCATGACTTGCCCCTGTTGGCCGGCAGCCTGCGCGACAACCTGACCCTCGGCGCACGCTACATCAGCGATGCGCGGATGCTCGAAGTGGCGGAACTCACCGGCGTTACCGAGCTCGCCCGCCAGCAC
>DQGF01000430.1:9332-10394 GCA_003525045.1 Pseudomonas sp.
CCCCGGCGTTCCCGAGCTCGCCCGCCAGCACCCCCAAGGGTTCGACCGGCCGGTGGGCGAGCGCGGGCAATTGCTTTCCGGCGGCCAGCGCCAGGCGGTGCTGCTGGCGCGTGCCTTGTTGCTCGACCCGCCGATCATGCTGCTCGACGAACCCACCAGCGCCATGGACAACAGCAGCGAAGACGTACTGCGGCAAAAACTCCACGGCTGGGTCCAGGGCAAAACCCTGTTGCTGGTCACTCATCGCACCTCGATGCTCAGTCTGGTGGATCGGCTGGTGGTGCTGGACAACGGGCGGATCGTCGCCGACGGTCCGAAAGAAGCGGTCATCGATGCACTGCGCAAGGGCCGCGTTGGCTCTGCGGCTGCCTAGGAGTCGCCTATGTCTGCTTCTCAAGGTTCACGGGGTTATTTCGGCAGCTTCAGTAAAAGCGCCGAAAGCGAATTCATGCCGGAAACCGCCAGCGCCTCGTTGCAGGACTCACCACGCTGGTCGCGGATTACCGTGTGGCTGGCCGCCGGGCTGATCATCACCGCCGTGGTCTGGGCCAAATTCGCGGTGTTGCAGGAAGTCACCATGGGCGAAGGCAAGGCGATTCCATCGAGCAAGATTCAGGTGATCCAGAACCTGGAGGGCGGCATCGTCACCGAAATCTTCGTCCGCGAGGGGCAAATGGTGAACAAGGGCGATACCTTGCTGCGTCTGGATGACACGCGTTTCCTGTCGAACAAGGGCGAAAGCGAGGCCGATCGTTATGCACTGACCGCGCAGGTCGAACGGCTTGCGGCCGAAGCGGAAGGTCGGCCGTTCAAACTGTCGCCCGAGGTCATCGCCAAAGCACCGCAAGTGGCCGAGGATGAACGTTCTTTATACGAGCAACGGCAACGTCGCCTGGCCAGCGAACAGCGCACACTGGCGGAACAACTTCGGCAAAAAACCCAGGAACTGGCGGAATTTCGTTCCAAACAGGGTCAGTTCAGTTCCAGCCTGGCACTGCTGCAACAAGAGATGAACATGTCCGAGCCGCTGGTCGGCACCGGGGCGGTTTCGCCGGTGGAAAT
>DQGF01000430.1:10667-11035 GCA_003525045.1 Pseudomonas sp.
GAGATGAACATGTCCGCGCCGCTGGTGGGTACCGGTGCGGTTTCGCCCGTGGAAATCCTGCGCCTCAAACGCAGCGCGGTGGAGATTCGCGGCTCGTTGAATGCCACGACCCTGGCGATTCCCCGGGCCGAGTCGGCGATCAATGAGATCAAGAGCAAGATTGATGAGTCGGAGCAATCCTTCCGCTCGGATGCGGCCAAGGAGTTGAATGAGAAACGCACCGACCTGTCGAAAATCACCGCTTCGAGCATCGCCATCGACGACCGCGTGACTCGTACCACGGTGGTGTCGCCGGTGCACGGGATTATCAAAATGTTGAAGGTCAACACCATCGGCGGCGTGGTCCAGCCGGGCAGCGACATGGTGGA
>DQGF01000430.1:11333-11773 GCA_003525045.1 Pseudomonas sp.
CAGCCGGGCAGCGACATGGTGGAGATCGTGCCGCTGGAAGATAACCTGCTGATCGAAGCCAAGGTTCGGCCGCAGGACGTGGCGTTCCTGCATCCGGGGCAGAAAGCCATGGTCAAGTTCAGTGCCTATGACTACACGATTTATGGTGGGTTGAGTGCGAAGCTGGAGTTGATCGGGGCGGACACCATTACGGATGACAAGGGCAACAGTTTTTATCTGATTCAGGTAAGAACTGATAAGAATCACTTGGGTGGGGATGTGAAACCGTTGCTGATTATTCCGGGGATGGTGGCGACGGTGGATATCATTACCGGGCAGAAGAGTGTGTTGGATTATCTGCTCAAACCGGTGTTGAAGGCGCGGACCGAGGCGATGCGCGAGCGGTAGTATTGATCTGGAATTTTTGGTGATTGTTCTACCGTCTTCGCGAGCAAGCCCGC
>DQGF01000116.1 GCA_003525045.1 Pseudomonas sp.
TTGATGACGCCTTCGCGGGCAAGCCTCGCTCCTACAGGTCAGGCGTTCCACACGCCCATGTCACCAGGGCCGAACACCATGATGATTCCCTCTCCCTGGCGCGCCGATTTTCCGGCCATCGCCGCATTGCAACGGCAAGACCAGACCTATCTGGACAACGCCGCCACCACGCAAAAACCTCAAGCCCTGCTGGATGCCCTGGCGCATTACTACGCCAACGGCGCGGCCAACGTGCATCGGGCGCAACACTTGCCCGGTGCCCACGCCACCCAGGCGTTCGAAGACAGCCGCCGCAAAGTTGCCCAATGGCTCAATGCCAGCGATTGCGGGCAGATCATCTTTACCCACGGCGCGACTTCCGCGTTGAACCTCCTGGCCTATGGCCTGGAACACCTGTTCAATCCGGGCGATGAAATTGTCATCAGCGCTCTGGAACATCACGCCAATCTGCTGCCCTGGCAGCAACTGGCCCACCGTCGCCAGCTGAAACTGGTGATCCTGCCGCTGGATGGCGACGGTTTGATCGATCTTGAAATCGCCGCTCGACTGATCGGCCCGCGTACGCGCCTGCTGGCGGTCAGTCAACTGTCCAACGTGCTCGGCGCATGGCAGCCATTGCCCGCATTGTTGGCGATGGCCCAGGCGCATGACGCGTTGACCGTGGTCGATGGCGCTCAAGGCGTGGTTCATGGTCGGCATGACGTGCAGGCTTTGGGTTGCGACTTTTATGTGTTTTCCAGCCATAAGCTCTATGGCCCCGAGGGCCTCGGTGTGCTGTTCGGGCGTGATAAAGCGCTGGAGCAACTGCGCCACTGGCAGTTTGGCGGTGAAATGGTGATGGATGCCAATTATCACGACGCCCGCTTTCGTCCGGCGCCACTGGGTTTTGAAGCAGGTACGCCGCCGATTGCCAGCGTGATCGGTCTGGGGGCGACCCTGGATTACCTTGCCGGGCTCGATCAGGAAACCGTGTCCGCCCACGAAGCGGCGCTGCATGACTATTTGCTCAAGGGCCTTGAGGCGCGCAACGGCATCCATCTGCTGGGCAAACCGCAGTTGGCGCTGGTCAGTTTTGTTGTCGAGGGTGTGCATAACTCCGATCTGGCGCATCTGCTGACCGAACAAGGGATCGCTGTACGCGCCGGCCATCATTGCGCCATCCCGTTGCTGAAAAGCTTCGAACTGGCCGGGGCGATTCGGGTGTCGTTGGCGCTGTACAACGATTCCGAAGATCTGGAGCGGTTCTTTGACGCGCTGGATCAGGCGCTGGAGTTGTTGCGATGAGCTTCCCCGCCGATGCGGTTACTGCGCTCCAAACCTTTCAGGCTGCCACTGGCTGGGAACAACGCGCGCGGCTGCTGATGCAGTGGGGCGATCGTCTGCCCGCATTGAGCGATGTGGATAAAGTCGAAGCCAACCGGGTGCATGGCTGTGAAAGTCAGGTGTGGTTGGTGGGTGCGTTGCAGGATGGGCACTGGCAGTTCGCCGCGGGCAGCGATGCGCGATTGATTCGCGGGTTGGTGGCGTTGTTGCTGGCGCGGGTCAATGGGTTGTCTGCTGCCGAGTTGCAACAGGTGGATTTGCCGGAGTGGTTCAATCAGCTAGGTCTGTCGCGACAGCTCTCGCCTTCGCGCAGTAATGGCCTCAATGCCGTGTTACAGCGAATGAATGAGTTGGCCAGTTAACCGCCTTCGCGAGCAGGCTCGCTCCCACATTGAAATGAGTTCCCCTGTGGGAGCGTGCCTGCTCGCGAAGGGTCCATCCGCTGCACCGATCAAGCCTGAGGCTTTACGCGATCCGCCGGCCGCCGCACCCCAGCCACAATCTTATCCACAGCCTTGGTCGCCGCGACCATGCCGAACGTCGCCGTCACCATCATCACCGCGCCAAACCCGCCAGCGCAGTCAAGCTTCACACCCTCCCCAACAAAACTCTTCTGCAAGCAAATGCTGCCATCCGGCTTCGGGTAGCGCAGCTGTTCGGTGGAGAACACGCACGGCACGCTGTAATGACGGGTCACGGTGCGTGAGAAGTTGTAATCGCGGCGCAGGGTCGAGCGTACTTTCGACGCCAACGGATCGTTGAAAGTGCGGTTCAAGTCGCACACCTGGATCAGCGTCGGGTCGATCTGCCCGCCCGCCCCGCCAGTGGTGATGATCTGGATCTTGCGCCGTTTGCACCAGGCGATCAGCGCCGCCTTGGCGTTGACGCTATCGATGCAGTCGATCACGCAGTCGATGTCCGGCGTGATGTACTCGGCCATGGTCTCGCGGGTGACGAAGTCCGCCACTGCGTGCACCGTGCAGTCCGGGTTGATCCCGCGCAGGCGCTCGGCCATCACTTCGACCTTGGGCTTGCCGACGGTGCTGTCCAGCGCGTGCAACTGACGATTGGCGTTGCTGACACAGACATCGTCCAGGTCGAACAGCGAAATCTCGCCCACGCCACACCGGGCAATGGCTTCCGCCGCCCAGGAGCCGACGCCGCCGACACCGACGATCGCCACATGGGCTGCGCGCAAGCGCTCCAGGCCTTCGATGCCATATAGCCGGGCGATGCCAGCAAACCGTGGATCTTCTGTACTCATGACCATTACCCCAAAAACCGGCGCGCATTATAGGGCCGTCGGCGGCCAAGAGCATCTTTGGGCTATGAACGGCGTCTTGGTTTCTTCAATCAGGCTACACAGAACCAAGAATTAACCTACGAAGGCCAACGAAAGAACTTAAGTCGAGTTAGATTGCCAAATGTAGGGCATTTCCCTGCCAGCTATACGCTCAGGGAATGCCCGGTGTAGGATGCGCGCCCTTTGGCAACCGCCGACCGGTCCTTCGTTCCACAGCCTTTGGAACCTGAAATAGCTATGTCATCGCGTAAATTTGGACTCAACCTGGTGGTGGTGCTCGCCATCGCTGCCTTGTTTACCGGCTTCTGGGCGCTGATCAATCGCCCGGTCACCGCCCCCAACTGGCCAGAACAGATCTCCGGCTTTTCGTACTCGCCGTTCCAGCAAGGGCAGTACCCGCAGAAAGAGCAGTATCCGACCGACGATGAAATGCGTCGCGATCTGGAGATCATGAGCAAGCTGACGGACAACATCCGTACTTACTCGGTCGATGGCACCCTGGAAAACATCCCCAAACTGGCGGAAGAATTCGGCCTGCGGGTGACCCTCGGCATCTGGATCAGCCCGGACGAGGAGCGCAACGAGCGCGAGATCACCCGTGCCATCGAGATCGCCAACAGTTCGCGTAGCGTGGTTCGCGTTGTTGTCGGTAACGAGGCGATCTTCCGTAAGGAAATTACCGCCCCGGAACTCAGCATTATTCTCGATCGCGTCCGCGCGGCGGTGAAAGTGCCGGTGACCACCTCCGAGCAATGGCACGTCTGGGAAGAAAACCCGAGCCTGGCCAAGCACGTCGACCTGATCGCCGCGCACGTCCTGCCGTACTGGGAACACGTTCCGATGGAGCAAGCCGGTCAGTTCGTACTCGACCGTGCCCGCGACCTGAAAAAAATGTTCCCGAAAAAACCGCTGCTGCTGTCGGAGGTTGGCTGGCCTAGCAACGGTCGCATGCGCGGTGGCGCCGACGCGTCACCAGCGGACCAGGCAATTTACCTGCGCACGCTGGTCAACAAGCTCAACCGCCAGGGTTTCAACTACTTCGTGATCGAAGCGTTTGACCAACCATGGAAGGCCAGCGATGAAGGTTCGGTGGGTGCCTATTGGGGGGTGTTCAACGCCGCACGTCAGCAGAAATTCAACTTTGACGGCCCGGTCGTCGCTATCCCGCAATGGCGCGTGCTGGCGGTCGGTTCGGTGGTGTTGGCCCTGCTGTCGCTGACCTTGTTGATGATCGACGGCTCGGCCCTGCGTCAACGCGGCCGTACTTTCCTGACCTTCATCGCATTCCTCTGCGGTTCGGTGCTGGTGTGGATCGGTTACGACTACAGCCTGCAATACAGCACCTGGTTCAGCCTGACGGTGGGCTTCCTGCTCGCCCTCGGCGCGCTCGGGGTGTTTATTGTGCTGCTGACCGAGGCCCACGAACTGGCCGAAGCGGTCTGGACCCACAAGCGTCGGCGCGAATTCCTGCCGGTGGTGGGCGATTCGGACTACCGACCGAAAGTCTCGATTCACGTCCCTTGCTACAACGAGCCGCCGGAGATGGTCAAACAGACCCTCAATGCCTTGGCCAACCTCGACTATCCGGACTTTGAGGTCCTGATCATCGACAACAACACCAAGGACCCGGCGGTCTGGGAACCTGTGCGCGACTATTGCGCAACCCTCGGTCCGCGCTTCAAGTTCTTCCACGTTGCACCCTTGGCCGGTTTCAAGGGCGGCGCGCTGAATTACCTGATTCCGCACACCGCCAAGGATGCCGAAGTGATTGCGGTGATCGACTCGGACTACTGCGTCGATCCGAACTGGCTGAAGCACATGGTCCCGCATTTCGCCGATCCGAAAATCGCTGTGGTGCAGTCGCCACAGGATTATCGCGATCAGAACGAAAGCACCTTCAAGAAGCTCTGCTACGCGGAATACAAGGGCTTCTTCCACATCGGCATGGTCACCCGCAACGACCGCGACGCGATCATCCAGCACGGAACCATGACCATGACCCGGCGCTCGGTGCTCGAGGAGCTCGGCTGGGCCGACTGGTGCATCTGTGAAGACGCCGAGCTGGGACTGCGCGTGTTCGAGAAAGGCCTGTCGGCCGCGTACTACCACACCAGCTACGGCAAAGGCCTGATGCCCGATACCTTTATCGACTTCAAGAAGCAGCGTTTCCGCTGGGCTTATGGCGCGATTCAGATCATCAAGCGGCACACCGCCAGCCTGTTGCGCGGCAAGGGCACCGAGCTGACCCGTGGCCAGCGTTACCACTTCCTCGCGGGCTGGTTGCCGTGGGTCGCGGACGGCATGAACATTTTCTTCACCGTCGGCGCGCTGTTGTGGTCGGCGGCGATGATCATCGTGCCGCAGCGGGTCGATCCGCCGTTGCTGATTTTCGCGATCCCGCCACTGGCGCTGTTCGTGTTCAAGGTCGGCAAGATCATCTTCCTCTACCGTCGCGCGGTCGGGGTCAATCTCAAGGACGCGTTCTGCGCGGCATTGGCCGGGCTGGCGTTGTCGCACACCATCGCCAAGGCGGTGTTGTACGGTTTCTTCACCAGCAGCATTCCGTTCTTCCGCACACCGAAAAACGCCGATAACCACGGCTTCTGGGTGGCCATCTCGGAGGCGCGGGAAGAGGTGTTCATCATGCTGCTGCTGTGGGGCGCGGCGCTGGGGATCTTCCTGGTGAACGGTATGCCGAGCAACGACATGCGCTTTTGGGTGACCATGTTGCTGGTGCAGTCGCTGCCGTACCTGGCGGCACTGATCATGGCGTTCTTGTCTTCGCTGCCGAAACCTTCGGCCGAAGTCGAGCCGGTACCAGCGGTCTAAATCGCTGCGGATGCACTAAACGGCGGCCAATGGCCGCCGTTTTGCTTTAAGATAACCGCCATTTTGCAGGCCTTGGCGGGACTCGGTTTAACGGCCGAACTCAATACCTGTGGGAGCGGGCTTGCT